>JAJRAX010000180.1 GCA_028679775.1 Methanothrix sp.
CTGCGCATATCGCCTCTTCCCGGCTCGATCTCGAAGCTGGAATCCTGGAAGAGAAGATCATAACGCATCTGCCATACCAGCCTCTCTCGATCCTTGGGTGGCATTGCAGCCAGCGCCTGGTAGTGGGCATCGGCGAGCCTGATGCGGCTGAAGACCACAATCATATCCTCGTGATCCTTCGGCTGAATGATGGACAAATGTCTGCCTGACTTTGCAGGAAATTCGGCTGCGATCTGAAAGTGGAGATTTTCTTCCGAACGCACCTCCTTGAATAGCCCCTCTTCCATCAGCCAGGTCTTGATCTTATCGCGGGTCTCTTCGACATCTTTGATTGACATCTTGATTCTCACCACAGTTGACAATAAAAGCAAAAAATTTAATTTGATTACTCCAGCACCACATGCAACGGGAACTGATGAGTGCCAAGCTTTCCATCGTAGTTTGCAGCAGAGATCTTCAGGACACCGGGCACGCGGCAGGCAGCATTTATTCCTGCTTTCATGGCAGCAGATATGGCCTCTTTGTCAACGCCGTTGATCACTATCTCAAAGACGCTGGAAATATCCTCGGAAAGAGTGCAGACCCCGTCCTCTCGTAGCGATGTGCAGAAGGCTGTGTTTGTTGAGGCCTTCAGGAACTTGTACTTTGAGCCAACCTTCGAGCCGCTTGCCACAACGCCTCCGGGAAAGGGTGTGATGGTGCCCTTGACCTTGCCTATGGCATCGACCGCAGCTTCAGCAGCCATCAAGCCCGCCGACTGGTTCTGGGCGAGAATCAGAAAATTGCCGCCGGCAATTCCGTCCACCGCCCCGAAGCTCTGCTCGACTATGAAGTCACCGGACATGCGGGGAATCGTCCAGACGCTCTTGCCATACATCTCGGCCTGCTTTTCAAAGCCGTCTCCAAAGAACTTTAGTTTCCTGCCGGTATCAAACTGCTTCTCAGCCTTCGGCATTCCGGAAAAAGCCGACGTAGTAGGAGCGGTCAGAACGCACTGGCCGACCCGGAAGAGAAGCGAGTTCTCCAGGTTCTTGTAGCCCATGTTGCAGATCAGGATATTCACGCCGGGCCTGCCGTCCGGAGTCTCTTCTCCTGACACAATGCTCTCTATGCCGGCCTCAGCCGGGCAGCCGATCACTGAAGTTCCAAACCCTGTGGCTTCGCGAGCCGCCTCAATAGCCCAGCGCTCGGTTACCGCTGTGATCAGCACCCTTGCCATCTTTATTGGAAAACCTTCTGCAAAGGTATCATCGATCGCTATACCATTAATCTCCATAACATCCCTCGATTTTATCCACTAATGCGGATTGTAAACCGCCAGATCGTATCCGCTCCAGTCAGGCGCTGCCAGGGCCGCTGCCGCGCAGACCGGCCTCTCAAAGGACAGATCAAACGCCTGCCGGGCAATCTCGCTCGCGCTGCCGCTTAACGCCGTCGGCTCAAATCCGGTCTTCTCGTAAGTTGCGACCATCAATGCCTGACCTTCCTCCAACTTGAACTCAGAAACCCGATACTCGCTTTTCCTTGCAATGCCAAGCCATGCCCTGTCCCCTCGAACAGCTCCTGCGATTCTCGGAGTGTCGAGCTCATCCCTCTCATAGCCGTAAGCCACCAGGCTGATGGCCAGAGCATCGATGGGCTTAGCTCCGTCCTCGATCCTCTCAAAGATCATATCGGACTGAGTGCCGTTGGCCACTACTGCAATGTTTCCGCTCGCGCGAATGCAGTTGTAAGCGATGTAAGGATTCCGGGCCAAGTCAGATGGGTCAATCGGCGAGACCAGAATGCTTCTGCCCCTAACCTCGGCCCGCCGGTTGGGAAAAGAGCGGGAGGAGACTCTGTAGGCTACAAAGCTCCTTCCACTGCTGCGGCCTACTGCAACTATTCGGCCCACATACATGTCTAGTCAACCAGCTTGTACTTGGCGATGTTCGCATCCGCAATTGCCTGGATCTTACCCAGAAGGTCTGGACCTTGAGCGCCCTTGAAGAGGTGCTTGTATCTGCCCTGCAGCTTGAGGTACTCCTGCACGGCCTTTGGCCTGCGAACCTTCTTTACCCCAACCAGCTCTCCGTCTACGTATTCAGTGAGCGGCCACAGCCCGCTCTCTACAGCGAGGCGAGCCAGCTCGATCATGGTTCCGGCATTAAATGTCCAGCCTGTGATGCATGGAGCATTGACCTGAATGTAGGACGGACCATTGGCCTGAAGAGCTTTCTTGACCTTTTTCCGCAGGTCCACAGGATAGGCAACGGAAGCCGTTGCGACGTATGGGACCTTGTGTGCTACAGCGATCGCAGGCATGTCCTTCTTGGGCCTGGGATTGCCCTGACTCTGTTTTCCAGATGGTGTAGTGGTGGTGTTCACGCAAAACGGCGTGGAGCCGCTTCTCTGCACACCGGTGTTCATGTAAGCCTCATTGTCGTAGCAGACATAGAGGATCTTGTGCCCCCTTTCGAACATCCCGGAGTTAGAGCCCATTCCGATATCAAAGGTGCTTCCGTCTCCGCCAATTACAACTACGTTTGTGTCCTTTCCCTTGCGCTTGAGCATGACCTCCACGCCTGAGGCCACGGCGGAAGCGTTCTCGAACAGGGAGTGTATCCATGGAACACACCATGCGCTCTCAGGGAATGGAGTGGTCGTAACCTCCAGACATCCCGTGGGCGAGACCACGATGGTATTTGGTCCAGCGGCATCTAGTACCAGCCTGATGGTTGTGGGCATGGCGCATCCTGCGCAGGCCCTGTGCCCTGGTGCCAGCAAAGATTTTTCCATTTTTTTGCCTCCTTAAAGGATCTCCGTCCTCAGATCCAGGAATTCGAACTCAGACTCTATTCTCCCGCGAGAAGCCTCTGCCTTTGCCACGATCTTCCTGATGTCCTTAATGGTTATATCGCGACCGCCTAGTCCCGCCACAAATCCGATGATCGGCGTTCTTATGCTGCTGTTGTAGAAGGCGGACTTGAGATCTGTGACAAGACCTGCTTCGCCACCGATAGCGACATCTTTCTCGATAACTGCAATACAATTCGCATTCTTCAAGGCCTTCCTCAGAGCCTGCACAGGGAATGGCCGGTAGCTTCTCAGCTTCAAAAGTCCGACTTTCTTGCCAACAGATCTCATGTCATCTATGGCATCCTTGATGGTACCAACGACTGAGCCCAGTGTGACTATTACAGTCTCCGCATCATCGAGGAAGTAGCCGTCTAAGAGCCCGCCATAGTACCTTCCAAATGTCTCCTCGAACTCGCGAGCAACATCTTCGATCTTGACTAGAGCCTTTTGGTGGGCCTCGAACTGCTGATATCGGAACTCCGTGAAGGTCGATGGATCTGCGAAGGCTCCGAAGGTCATGGGATGGGCTGGGTCCAGGATATTGGCCGGCTTGTAGTCGGGCAGGAACTCCCGGGCCAGCTCCTTGTCCAGGAGATGAACCGGCTCGTAAACGTGAGTTAGAACGAAACCATCCATGCAGACCATAACTGGCGTCCGAATCCCTGAATCCTCTGCGATCTTGTAGGCCTGGAGGGTTGCGTCAACTGCCTCCTGCACGTCCTCCGCATAGATCTGGATCCATCCCACATCGCGAGCGCCAATGGCATCCTGCTGGTCGTTCCAGATGTTGAGCGGCGCTCCTACAGCCCGATTGGCAACGTTCATAACGATGGGAACCCTCATGCCTGAGACGTTGTACAGGACCTCATACATCAGGGCAAGTCCCTGGCTCGTGGTCGAGGAGTAGCTTCTGGCGCCGCACGCGCTGGCACCGATCAAAACGGACAGAGCCGAGAATTCGGAATCTACCGTCAGAAATTCGCTATCAAGATCACCATCAGCCACCATCTGGGAGAGGTTCTCCACGATGTGAGTCTGAGGCGTAATGGGGTAAGCCGAGATCACGTCGGGCCGGCAGCACATGACTGCATGGGCCACGGCATAAGATCCCTCCACCACTTTCATATTAGTAGTCTTCTCGCTCATCACTTCTCCTCCAGGACCATTGTAATCGCCATTCTTGGGCACTCGTTAGCGCATACACTGCAACCTTTGCAGTAGGCCAGGTCCGGGACAAAAAGCCCCTCTTCCTGGTGGACGCAGCCCTCCGGACAGTAAATCTCGCAGAGGCTGCATTTTATGCATTTTTCGTGGTCGACTACGGGCACGAACGTCCGCCAGGCACCGGTCTTTGTAATAAGGGTGCTGCACGGATCAACCAGGCTTCCGGCTTTAATTGCCATTAAGACACCATCTCGTAGGCGGTTTTGATGGCGAGCAGGTTCTTATTGCCAAGCTCCCCTTTAAAACGCTCAGAAATCGCTTTGTTCAGGCTCTCCAGACCCACCTCTTTGCTGGCTCCGCAAAATGCGCCCAGCATTGTGGTGTTGACTATGGGCCTCTTCAGAATCTCCATAGCGATCTTGGTGGCATCGATGGTGATGACCTCGGCCTCGGTTTTGAGCTTGAGAGACTCTTTAGGTCGATCGGTATTGATGATTATCTTCCCGGTAGGCTTGAGTCCTCCTGCCACATCCACCACATCGAGCAGGGTTACATCCTGGACGATGACGTAATCCGGTTCATAGATCTGGCTTCTGATCCTGATCGGCTTGTCGGCAATTCGTGCAAAAGCCATTACCGGTGCGCCTCTCCGTTCTACACCGAAGGCCGGAAATGCCTGAGAGAACCTCTTATCCTCAAAGGCGGCAACGGCTATTATTTCGGCCGCAGTGACAGATCCCTGACCGCCACGACCATGTAAGCGTATTTCTTTCAAGGGCTGACCTCCTATTATCTCTGGGCAGATCTACTCTTCCCCGCAAAAAAGTGATGAGTAAATATATCTCTTTCGGAGCCGCGGCAAGTTCTTATGTAAGATGCTCCACTTAAATAGCGTTCATACCGTCGGAGAAATCTCCGGCGATTGAAGGAAAGCCTATGGATAACAAGAACGAAATACTCTTTGCAGTCCGGGAAGCCAAGAGAAACCTCGGTGAGGCTGCAGACTTTCGCGTCGCAGATGCACTGACAATATTCGAGGGCATCGCGCCCTTCCTGAACAAGGAAGTTGTCACGGAGATCAAGTGCAAAAGCTGCGACAATTATGCGCCAGCCTCATTTCCATTGAGCCGGGATTTTTGGGCGGTAGATGACAACGAATACTGTCACGTCAGGCATGCCTCCTTAAAAAACCTCACTGCGTCCAAGCTGGCCAGCTGCTCCCATTACTCCAACCAGGCCTCTTTGGATCTGGTCAACCTGGGCCGGTCCATCATGGAAGAGGATCTCAGGCCTGCCTTTTTAGAGAGAAAGCTCTATGATCGAACCAAATTCGCTAGCTATAGTGTAGCCTTCAGGTTGCAGCCCTCCTCAGGGAAGGTCTGCATTGAATTGGGACATCAGACAGACGAAGGCTTTGCCTGCAGCGACATAATGCTACACATCGTAAGAAGGCTTGATCCCGGATTTGGGGCGGTGGCATCCCAGAAGATATCCGAGGCTATGAAGGGCGGTCCAATCATGGTGGTGCAGTCCAGCTTGCAGACCAGAAGACAACTGGACATAGACTATGTGTTGGACTGGATAGCTGAAAAACGAAAGATGGATATAGTATATCTCTAGCTTTATTGAGCTTTAGATGATAATTGATGATTTAAGGATGTTTTAGACAATGGCGCAACCGTTAGTGCCAGATACCAGTGTGGTAATTGATGGTAGGGTCTCTGCCAAGATCAAAGCAGGTGAGCTGCAGGGCCGGAGGATCGTCGTACCGGAAGCAGTGGTGGCCGAGCTGGAAGCTCAGGCTAACCACGGACGGGATATCGGTCTGCGAGGATTGGAGGAGTTAAGGAAGCTCTCGGAACTGGCCAAGATGGGCAAGATCGAGCTGGAGTACGTGGGCATCAGGCCCAACCTGGACCAGATCAAGCTGGCTGGTGGGGGCGAGATCGATGCCATGATCCGGGATGTTGCTCTCGAACTTGGTGCTTCCTTCCTCACTAGCGATCAGGTCCAGTCCAGAGTGGCGGAAGCCATGGGGCTGGATGTGGAGTACGTCCGACCTCAACGCGAGGCAGTCAAGCCGCTGTCTCTGGAGAAATACTTCACCGACGATACGCTATCAATTCACCTCAAGGAGATGGCCATTCCCATGGCCAAACGTGGCCGGGTAGGTGACTTTTCTCTGGTTCGTTTGGGTGAGAGGCCTCTCTCTGAGAGGGAATTGAGAGATCTCTCCCGCGAGATCTACGAGAGGGCCAAGGTGGATCCAGAGGGCTATGTGGAGATGGAGAAGATGGGCGCATCCATTATCCAGCTAGGGCCTATGAGAATCGCCATAACCAAGCCCCCGTTCTCTGATGGTTGGGAGATCACAGCCGTGCGGCCAGTGGCCAAGGTGAGCTTTGACTCCTACCGACATAGTGGCATGCTCAAGGAGCGTCTGAAGGAGGGCCAGAGAGGCATCCTCATCGCCGGGCCTCCTGGGTCGGGCAAGTCCACCTTTGCTGCCGGAGTGGCCGAGTATCTCTTGAGCTGCAATTATGTGGTCAAGACCCTGGAGTCACCCCGAGATCTGCAGGTTCCCCCAGAGATTACCCAGTACGGGCCGCTTGAAGGAAGCATGGAAGCTGCGGCAGACATACTGCTGCTTGTGAGACCTGATTACACGATCTATGATGAGGTTAGGAAGACCCGCGACTTCCAGGTGTTCGCAGATATGCGTATGGCAGGCGTTGGCATGATCGGTGTAGTGCATGCCAACAAACCCATCGATGCTCTCCAGCGTCTTCTCGGTCGGGTGGATATGGGCATGATTCCACAGGTTGTGGACACGGTGGTCTTCATTGAGAAAGGCGAGGTCACCCATGTCCTGGACGTGGAGTTCGTGGTCAAGGTTCCTTCCGGCATGGTGGAAGCGGATCTGGCGAGGCCTGTGATTGTGGTCAAGGACTTCGAGAGCGGACTTGTCGAGTATGAGCTGTACTCCTACGGCGAGGAGATTGTGGTCATGCCAGTGTCCAAAGAGAGCAAGAAGCCATCCTGGAAGCTGGCCTCTCGCGAGATTGAAAAGGAGATATCCCACCACGTGCGCGGTCCTTTCCAGGTGGAGATGCTTACCGACTCTTCCGCGGTTATCCACGTTCCCCAGGATGAGGCAGCGAGGGTAATAGGCAAGGCCGGCAAGAATATCGATCTGATCGAGAAGAACCTGGGACTGCATATCGACGTGCGCACTCAGGATGAGGAGCCCCAGATGAAGGTGGCTGCACCTCGGATGGAGGAGACGGCCAAGCATCTCATCATATGGCTTGACGATATGGCAGGGGAATCGGTAGACGTCTACGTGGGCGAGGATCCGGTATTCACGGCCACCGTAGGTAGAAGAGGAGACATCCGGGTAGTCAAATCTTCGGAGATGGCCAAGCGTATCATCAAACGCATGAAGAAGGGCGAGAAGATCGAGGTGCAGAGAGCAGGGCAGGATTAAGATGAAGCGCACCATTGCTAAATATATGATATCATGTGTTCTGCTCACTTTTTTTGCGGCCTATGCTGCAGCAGAAGTGGATCCTCTGGGATCTGCCGCGAGTGCAGCAGCTGTTGAGGACATCAAGAATACCATGGGCGAAGAGATCGTCAGCACGAGTCAGCAGGACCAGTTGGGCAATGCCACTCCGGTGTTAACTGGAAAGAACGCGGCCAGCGCCACGACCAGCCAGACGTCCACAACGCCAAAGGCGAGGCTCTACAGTCCCAACAGTAACTATGTCTTGAGCCTGATTGACAACCTGGACCGATCTGTCGAAATAGGCATGTACCAGTCCAATGATATTCTGTTCGGCAAGGGCAAGATCTCAGCAGGAGGCTTGGAGCAAGCGGTCTCGGCAACTGGGACGATCACAGGAAATAAGCTGAATATGGATATTCTCACGGACGATATGACCCTCTTCCGCCTAACTCTCACCATGAACGGCAAGTCCCTCTCAGGCGACTATCATGGCTACAGTGCTAGCTATGTGCCCTGGAAGGGAATAGCCATGGGA
>JAJRAX010000181.1 GCA_028679775.1 Methanothrix sp.
CTCGTGATAACAGATGAACCTTCCCATCAAAAGGGAGATGGTTATCGCAATTCAACTTACACAGTGGAAGGCGCAAATAAGAACCTATCAACCTCTGGTGTTATTCTGATAGCAGTATCACCGGATTTCGGCAATCCAAGTGTTGACCCAGGAGTGCCACGCTCGGATCTGACGAAATATGTGGATATGAGAGTGATAGCGAATGAAATAGGCTTGTGGATCGATATTAATTCCGCTGATTTCTCGACCATACTGGACCAGTTCAAAGGAATCCTTACTGGGACATACGTAATCGAGTACACCTCGCCCGACCAGATGCCTGGCAAGAACAGGACTGCTTTGGTTTCTGTGGACGCACCAGGGTGTGTTGCAGGTAGCGATTCGAGTGCTTATGTCTCATCGGGAAGTAAAGACAATCTTAATAGTCCACCTGCTATTGAAAGCATGACCTCTGATAAGGCCAGCCCACAGGATGCAGGGACGGCTATAAACTGGACGGCCAATGCAGTTGATCCAGATGATGATCTGATACTTTACAAATTCCTCCTGGACGGAAGACCAATGACCCCCTGGGCAGAGGATAAGACATGGATATGGATGCCGGGACAGGCCGGACATTATCGGGTCGAGGTTCAGGTGAGAGATGCAAAGCATGCCGGTCCCAACGCGCAAGATGACCGGATGGAAGAAAGCTTCACCATAAATGAGCGGAAACCTGCAACATCCGAGAATCAGCCGCCAATCGTCAATGACCTGTTGGCCATGCAGAGCAAAGCCAAAGAGATAACCTGGACGGCAAACGCGACTGACTCAGATGGAGATCGGATTCTCTATCGGTACTTCCTGAACAACAAGTCGATGACCGATTGGATTGATCGAAATAAATGGATTTTGAACGCCACTGAAGCTAATGCAGGCGAGAACCAGGTCGAGGTTCAGATCAGAGATGGCGTGCATGCTGATCCGAATGGCTATGATGACGCCAAGTCGGTCAAATTCAATCTCTCCTCGATGAAATTGATGACGCAAACGTGGGAGAAAAAGCTCGCAGGATCGGGGGCTTCGGTTAAGCAGACAGAAGATGGCGGGTACATTGTAGCAGGAGGTGGCGATGGTGGGTGGCTGATCAAGACAGATTCGTATGGCAATACACTTTGGGAGGTGAACTATGGTGGAGGCCAGTGCGAACATGTCGAGCAAACAAATGATGGTGGCTACATAGTAGCAGGCCTTAATGTATCTTCAGATGGAAAAGATACTGATGTATGGCTAATTAAAACAGATAAAAATGGTAACCTGATTTGGGATAATACCTTTGGAGGATCTCAAACCGAGTATGGTTTATTCGTCCAGCAGACTAACGATGGAGGTTATTTGATTGCAGGAGAATGCACATCATATTCTGGTGATTTTGATGCTTGGGTAATCAAGACCGACTCTGAGGGTAATGCGGAATGGGATAAAACATATGGAAAGACATCTGCTAAATCGGCCCTTCAAACTGATGATGGTGAATACATCATTATTGGATATACTATTTACTCAGATCCGGATAATGCCTGGATTATTAAAGCGAATTTAAAAGGGGAAGAGCAATGGCATAGAGAACTTAGCGGAGACACTGTACAATCAGGGACAAAGACTAACGATGATGGATATATTGTCGCAGGTGGATTCTACAGTGATGCCTGGCTAACCAAGACTGATGAGAATGGTAACGAAAAATGGCATAAGACACTTAGCAGAACTACGGCCCATTTTGCCCAACAAACTAAAGATGGAGGATATATTGTAGCAGGAGGAGACTATCCATCCTCTGCCTGGCTAATCAAGACCGATGCAAATGGAAATGAGGAATGGCAGAGGACTCTTGATGAAGTTCATAAAACACATGGCGCAAATTCTGTCGCGCAAACCAAAGATGGAGGTTATATTGTAGTAGCAGAGGGTTGGCTATTTAAAACCGATGCAAATGGAAATGTGTGATGCAGGTACATGGTGGTTTGCGAGAGAATATGCGCCAGCTCGTACCTTTTTTGACGATGGTTCATGCCTGATCATATTCAAAGCGATGTTCTATAGCATCCAGCTATGGTACCCTAAAGGGAAAGTGCTAGCTTTTGCCTGTTATCTGCATTTGCCAGCATTCTCCATTTTCATCGGGCCCCATCCAGCCATCAGGACAGGTAACACGGCTGGTGTTGCCTCCAACTTTTGCAGTTGATAGCGTCTCACTGCTCTGAATTTGTGCAATTTTGTTAGTGAAGCTCGCTTCATTGATGGTTCTGTTCTCTTTCATGGAATCATTGGTGCCCTGACTTGAGTTGTGAGATCGTATTGAAGTGCCCGTAATTTGAGTCTCCCTTTTCAGATCAACATGGAGACTATATCCGAAAAGAACTTCGTTTTGGCTATCGACGATTCCATCTGCAATGGCTCTTTTTGATTGATCTTGAACTTCGAGAGGCATTGCCTCGATCTTCACGAGGTGATCTCTTATATCATTAAATTCAACGCCTCCCGCTGAGTGAAGGCTGATTTTCGTGCGGGTCCCTTTTTCCATCTTCATGGTTGTATTTTCCCAGCATTTGTATTCGCCATTCTTGAAGGAGTAGACATATTTGTCCCAGATATCTTTGGGCTGCCACGGAGTTTGGGATTTCAAAATGGAAGTGCTTGAAGACTCGAGATTATCTCGGAAAATATCGGTGCGTGGAGTTACCTTTGACTTGTACCATTGTGCCAAGGCAAGAGCTGCATATACCTCCCGAAGGTCCTCATATTTTTCATCGGTATTTATATCGGCGACGACGTAAGGTTGAATCATGCGCTCTTCTAAGTTCCTGTAATATTCTGCATATTCCTGAGCAGATCTGTTAAGCTCCTCAATGCAGCCCCTAGAAAGAGTGCCAATATCTTGGTTTTTCACCTGGAAAGAGGCATGATCTGTAACTGGTTCCGAATTAATTGTTAAAGATGCATTGATGATATAGATTAAAGCTCCATTTGAATATGCGTACGCCTTATCCGGAACAATCCAGTGCCTCTGCACAGGTTTGAAGATTATATTGCTGGTTTCTTTGATCTCTCCTGGAAATTTGTTTATGCATCGGTGAACTAAATCCTCGCGTTTCTTATCCAAAAGATTCCATAGAGCTTTTCCCGTCTCGTTGGCGCATGGATTGCCGTAGTTGCTGAAATCTCTTTTCATCTGCAGATCAGATTCGAGCATGATCCTTCCGGTTTCAGACTGCCCAAGCTCCTCATCGATGATTCGATCGACTTCCCAAGGATTTAAATTGACCCAAAATTTATTATTATTAACTGCCAGGCCGGTCATGAATGCGGCTGCGCCTATTCTGGTAGCGTTTTGGATACTGATTCCAGGTTTTGATCCCGCAGCCTTTTCGGCCTTGAGGATCAAATCAAAATTTATGCCGCCCGAGCTATCCGTGGTAACAGAGATGCTGTTTAGTTTGATTGAAGTGAAATTGATTCCGGCAAGATTGCTTTCTTCCGAGTTGGTTTCGCCTGTTGATTGGCCATATCCTTTCGTACCAGACTGCAGGGCTTCCTGAAGTGCAAACTCAGCCTCACCCGATGCAAAGAATTCTTCTACGATCTTTTTGCCCTCTGAATAGGCATCGAACGTACCTGAAGAAGAGCTGGCCTGGCCCGCATTAGATCCAGTATACTGTACAGTTTCCTGAATATTGGGATGCATACTTTGGATAGTACCTGCTGACGAATCTCCTGCGGAGGCGGATGTTATTTGAGTATTAGATTGCGAAGTATCAGTTGGATTTATGGTTTGCCATTCCGGGCCGCTTATTTCCATTTTATAAGGTAGCAATGACTCCGATGCC
>JAJRAX010000182.1 GCA_028679775.1 Methanothrix sp.
GAGCTTTTTGGCCTTTGCACAACCTATTTATGCTTCCAGTTTGATAAATTTGAAGAAGATGTCTGAAGGAATTGTTGATGCCGGAAAACAGAAAGGCTGATCTGAAAGTCTCTGGCATGGCCTGCGCCGCCTGCACAGCAGCTGTAGAGAGGGCTCTCATGAACCTGGAGGGCGTCCTCTCGGCTCAGGTCAACTTAGGAAGTGAGACTGCAACAGTTGAGTACGACTCAAGGAAGCTAGGCCTTGTTGACCTGGAAAAGGCTGTTCGTGCTGCTGGCTATGATGTGATCGACGAGAGGGCAGTTCTCAAGATCGGAGGCATGGCCTGTGCTATGTGCGTGTCTGCTCTTGAGGCTGCCCTCAAGAAGCTTAACGGAGTGGTTGAAGCGCGGGTGAACCTTGCAGCTGAGAAGGCTTATGTCACTTTTAACCCGCGAATGGTCGGCCTGGCTGAGCTGAAAAAGGCCGTGACCGATGCAGGCTATCAATTCCTGGGTCTGGCTGGCGATGAGGCATCTGTCGATCGGGAGAAGGAGGCCCTCCAAAAAGATCTGGCAGGGAAGAAGAGGCGCATAATTGTCGGCTTTGCTGCAAGCATGCTGCTCATGGCTCTGATGTATCTGCCGATTCATGAGATCGTCCCCATGTCTATCCACATGGCCTACCCAAATATCATGGGCCTCATCATGCTCGTCCTCTCGGCGCCAGCGTTCATCTATGTGAGCCTTCCGGTCTTCCGGGCAGCCTCCCGGGCTCTGTCCAACCGGAGGCTGGATATGGATGTCATGTACAGCATGGGCATCGGCGTGGCCTATGCCTCCAGCGTTCTTGGGACATTTGAAATTGTGCTCACGCCGGACTTCATGTTCTACGAGACTGCTGTGATGCTCGCCACATTCCTGACGCTGGGCCGCTATCTTGAGGCCCGGGCTAGAGGTCGCACAACTGACGCCATCAAGAAGCTTGTGGGACTTTCTCCGAAGAGGGCCACAGTTCTGCGGTATGGGCGTGAGACGGAGGTCTCGGCGGAGGAGGTAATGGTGGGCGATGTTCTTCTTGTCAAGCCTGGTGAAAAGATTCCCGCGGATGGGCTCGTGCTCGCTGGAGAGAGCTACGTCGATGAGTCCATGATCACAGGCGAGAGCATTCCTGTTAAGAAGCAGCCGAAGAGCCTGGTCGTTGGCGGGACCATCAACAAGAACGGCTCATTTCAGTTCACGGCCACTCGTGTTGGAAGAGACACCGCCCTTGCCCAGATCATAACTCTCGTAGAGACTGCTCAGGGATCCAGGCCGCCGGTGCAGAGGATTGCCGACCGGGCAGTATCCTACTTCATCCCGACCATCCTCGCCATCGCCGTCGCATCATTTGTCTACTGGTATTTTGTGGACCACAATACGCTTCTCTTCTCACTTACTGCCCTCATATCGGTTCTTGTCGTGGCTTGTCCCTGTGCTTTGGGCCTGGCGACGCCAACAGCGATCACAGTGGGAATAGGCCGGGGGGCAGAGCTTGGAATTCTCATCAAGAGCGGCGAGGCCCTGGAAGCCTCGGAAAAGCTGGATCATGTGGCCTTTGACAAGACAGGCACATTGACGATAGGCCGGCCTGATGTAACTGAAATGGCCGCCTTTGGCATGAGCGAGAAGGAAGTGCTGCGCTTGGCAGCCTCAGCCGAGCGGCCATCTGAGCATCCCCTGGCTGAGGCAGTTGTCAGAAAAGCCGGGGAGCTGGGACTCGTTCTCTCAGCGGCTGAGGGATTTTTTGCCCGGCCTGGAAAAGGCGTGCTGGCAGACGTGCAGAAGCACAGAGTTGTCGCAGGAAACCGGGGGCTTTTGGCTGAGGAGGGCATAAAAATCGGGCAACAGATGCTCGAAAAGGCATCTGACTACGAGTTGCAGGGAATGACCGCAATGCTCGTCGCCCTAGACGGCCTGGGCACAGGAGTATTTGCAATCTCCGACAGTCTCAAGCCCACTGCCAGGCAGGCGGTATCAGACCTCATGAAGATGAATCTCTCAGTGATCATGATCACAGGCGACAATGCCAGGAGCGCGGCGGCGGTCGCAGGCCGACTGGGAATCGCTGAGGTCCTCTCCGAGGTTCTTCCTGAGGATAAGTCCAGTAAGATCAAGAGAATTCAAGAAAAGGGCGGCAGGGTGGCATTTGTGGGCGATGGAATAAATGATGCTCCTGCATTGGCCCAGGCCGACGTTGGCATCGCTATCGGCAGCGGTACGGATGTGGCAATTGAGACCGGAGATATCGTTTTAATGAAAGACGATCTATTGCATGCAGTCGCAGCCATACAGCTCAGCCGTAAAGTGATATCTCGAATCAAGCAGAACATCTTTTGGGCCTTTGCCTACAATGCCGTACTGGTCCCAGTGGCAGCGGGTGCTCTCTATCCTGCATTTGGAATAACCTTCCGCCCAGAGTTGGCGGGTCTAGCAATGGCTGCAAGCTCTGTAACGGTTGTGTCGCTTTCTCTACTGCTAAAGAGATATGTGCCGCCTGCACTAAAAAATGCAAACGCTGGCGAGAATGCTCTTTAGGGTAAACTGATATACTATTTCTGGCCTTCTAAAGCCCCGATCCTCTTGTCCAAGTCCTGCAGATCTCTAGCTTTGGCAGGCATGAAGAGCCTTCACATCAACATCTTCTGGGAGCATTCGTCCTTCTTCGTCATGCTCTTCTCAGATCATGTCGAATACATTGAGCAGCTCAGTTTGTGCCTCATCCGGAGTTCTTCTCTAGGCATGGCTTCCAGGAATAGCAGGTACGAAGACTACGAATGTGCCGTTGTCTTCCGGGCGGAGGACAACGGTGTAATCGTGAAGTCGTTTCATTAGGAGCTATTCGTGTGAAGATACCTAACCTCCCGAAATGCTCAGGCGCACAAGTTTAGCGCCTGAATAAGATCGCTCTGTTTTTTTGTCATTTCGGTGAATAATATCTGCCCATCCGCAAGGACGATTTTTCTAAATTTCTCTAATTGCAGAAGAAGATGTTCAACAGAATATTTATCGAGTATCTCTGCGTCCCTCATCGCATTCATCAATCTCGTCCTGATGATCAGACTCAGGAAGGCGACGAAAATGAATCCTCTAGTTGTCTTATCGCTGTGTGTATTCAATGGAAGGATATCAATTTCGCTTTTCAATGCCTTGAAGCTCTTTTCAATTTCGTCGCGTTCGCGATATAGAGAAAGGCACTTCATCTCATCGAAGTCCCCTGAGTAGAATATGATATACTTGCCCATTTTGTTTATTCTTTGTGCGACTGCGTTTTGTTTAATCGCAACATCAAAGCGGTTATCTATCACATGCCAATCAAAAAATTTTGCAAATCCTTGCGCTTTCTCTTTGAAAACTACATAGGGATTGCTGTTCTTATTCAAGTGCACTTTGAGCAACTCTTCGCGAATATCGTACAACCTGCTTAGAAGTGTCTGCTTCTCGGTTTGCTCTAATTTGGGATCGTAGTATGCATATCCATGAACTTCAATAGAGTCAATATTATAGGAAATTGGTTTGGCAAAGATTGGGTCTTTGTTAAATTTATAGAGATATTTCACATCATCGATATCTTTTTGCGCTTCTGTCAGCAGGTGCTTCAGATCATTTAACTGCAATCTAGCGGCCATGATAAATGAGACCTTATTTGTCATCAGCTCACGAAGATTGCTCAAGCTGAAGAACCCACGATCCATAACGGCGACATAGTCTTGGATACCGTGTGCTTTTATCTTTTTCAAAGTGCCAGAAAGTGTGCTGACATCGGAAATACTACCAGGGAATATGTCATACATCACAGGAATCCCTTTCTCCTTATCCAGAATCAATGACAGATTAATTTGCGGAAGTGCTTCACCATCTCGATTGTAGCCATATTCTAGAAGGTTGATAAGTTGGGAGTAACTTGACAGGCTCGTAATGTCGTAAATAAGAGTGTCTTTCGTGCCAGTTTCTTCGATAAGCCGGGACATGAACTGATCTGGAATATTGCTTTCACCCAATCGACCGAGAAGCTCACTTATTCGTTGACTGGTGAGATTTATTTTAGGAGATTCGAGGGCAAGAGAAGTTCCTTCGTACCATGAATCGACATTATTCATTGCAGTAGGCCGAATAATCCGATTGAATGCCAACGCACGAACCATGGATGCCTCTGAAGGAGATAACAAAGCAGACAGATGGCGATCTAGGTTAAGCTCCTCCATGATCGCTTGGAGGACAAAGATGGAACCATAATCAAATGACGACTTGACTGCCACTGGTTTCTTTTTTGTCTTCTCTTTGATCTCGTCAGGAGCGGAACGCATCCGAACTGGCTGGCCATCCACATTTCTGCCTAAATATTTTGATTTGTGGCGTATCTGTTTTTTCTCCTTGTCATAGTAGGGAGTCTCTTCGTACCAATATTCGATGCCATTTTTCACTTTGATTCGTCGAGTGGGTTGCATTATGCGCCTCGATATTAGTAGGCGCATAAAGTATAAAAACCTTTCGCCAAGCAGAGCTATTAAGGGTTGTTTTTTAAAAAGGGAGGTTTATAATTGAGATC
>JAJRAX010000183.1 GCA_028679775.1 Methanothrix sp.
AACTTGCCCTGCTGTGCCTTTTCCGCAAATTCGTATGCGGTCAGGTTAAAAACAGATCGATTAAGTAAAAATCAAATCGGTTTAGTATCTTCCGGGTGACCTTGCAGGCCTGTGCTTCTGGTAGCACTCGCTGCAGTAAACCGGCCTGGAACCGTCCGGCTTGAAGGGGACTTGGGTCTGCTTTCCGCATTCTGAGCAGGTCACGTCGTGCATCTCTCTTGGGCCGCTGCTAAAGCTTCTTCTGTTACCGCCACTACCACCGCTGCTACCACTGTTTCCATAATTCCTTTGGAACATCTAATTCACTTTCCTTGTGTATCGATTCAAAGAATCGATTGTGCTACAAAATCATCTCAACAAATCTCTTTGAATCGACGCAATGCAGCCTCCTTAGAGAGGTCTCTTCTAATTTATATACTTGTTGATCAAAATACTTTTTTGACTTCATCTACAAAAAGATATACGGATGGAAAAAGGACATAAATGATGCCGGAAGATGCTGTGTTGCACAACCATATAAAATAGTATTCACGAGGATTCCTATAAACCTCCCTCCCCCGTCTTAGTATGAAAAAGTTTATATACTAATAATACTATTATATAATATGGATTCTTTTACCACGTGGATACTGAGAGGGCTTAATGCTAAGCAAGAGAAGTCTCGGCTCTTACAGATATCGGATTTAATAGACTGGGCGCCAATTCGTTGCATCCTCGAAGAAATGTATGACAATAAGAGTGAAAGGGGCGGAAGACCCAACTGTGACGTTATTCTGATGTTCAAAATCCTAATACTTCAACAGTGGTACGGCTTAAGCGATCTGGAAGTTGAAAGACAAATGGCTGACCGCATCTCGTTTATGGCTTTTCTCGGCTTTCCTGATCCATTCCCCGATTCCAGGACTATATGGTTATTTAAAGAACGCATGGCTGAGACCGGAAAAAAAGAGATGGTCTGGGCAGAGCTTCAAAGGCAGCTGGACGCTATGGGTTTACAGGTTAAACGTGGAACGGTTCAAGATGCCACATTTATCGAAGCTGATCCAGGATCGTCTAAGAAACTGCGTGGCGAGAATGCTAAGACTCGGCGCAGCAGAGATGGTACATGGACAAAAAAAGGAAAAGAATCTTATTTTGGCTATAAGTTGCATCAAAAAACCGACATCGATTACTGCCTTATACGCGAAATAGAGACCACTACGGCGTCGCTGCACGATAGTCAGGTCGATCTATCTGAGGTGGGAGAGATTGTACTTAGAGATAGAGGTTATTTCGGCGTGAAGGCAAAGGGCATTGATTTTACCATGAAGCGCAGAACCACCGATATGCCTCTTAGTGAACTCGATAAAGAGCGAAATCGGTTGATTAGCGTTTTAAGATCGCCAGGCGAAAGACCCCATGCTGTGATAAAAAGAGTCTTTGGGGCAGGAAGAGTGTTGGTTACCACAGTCAAAAGAGTTGGTGTTAAAATGATGGTTACAGCGTTCGCTTTTAACCTCTATCAGCTCTGCACTCTTAAAAACGCCAAAATTATTTAGACTTAGCGGAAGCTATCGAAGAATGACTAAAAAAGAGGGTAATTCAAGGAAATTGGATGCCATCAGAACGAAATTTGTGCCAACCTCTAAGAACAACCTCTCAAACACAGGTAAATAGGAATCCTCGTATGGACCAATATATTTTAAGGAAATTTTTGAAAGTTAGATATAAAAAAGAGAAAGCTGCAGGCCCATTATGCCTGCAAGCTCCGAATCTTCTTAACCCTCAGCCAGTATGTAGCCTATGATCCTGCCGTACGCAGGCCTGGCAATTCCCACACCGATGAACACGCCGATGATGATGATCAGGGCGAATCCCGTGAGGGCTCCAAAGCCCATCAGAAGCAGCGGGAACATGGCTGCGGCAGTGGTAAGTGCTGCTCCAAGGATGATTGAGAAAGCCCGGGACAGCCTGGCCAGATAGACCTTTCCGCTGGGTCCAGCCACCTTTGTCTCTGCCTTCTCGGCAACTGCCTCTGCCCTCTCCTTTATGCTTTTCTGAGCCGAAGCTACAGCTTCTCCGCCGCCCCTGAGCAGCTCATCGGTGATGATGACCAGATGGTCTACACCAGTACCGATGACAAGTATTATGCCTGCCAGGCTTGCAAGGTCGAGCTGCCAGCCCATGAGAGACCAGATGCCAAGCATCATGATGACCTCTGAGAAGGAGGTGCTGACCATCGGCAGGACGATTCTAGGCTCGCGGTAGCGGTAAAAGACCATGAAGGCCACAGCCAATAGCGCAATTAAACCCGCAATGACCAACTGCAGCTAGAACTGCTGGCCGAGTCCGGCAGTCACCTGGCCGGAGCCGATGACTTTGACGTTGACAGGCAGTGCGCCCTCTCGGAGGTGGATGTAAAGCTCTCTAGCCTTCTCTGATCCTGCATCTCCACCACCCACTTCTGCCACCATGCTCCTCATGGGAACCTTCTGGAGGCTTGCCGCCAGCTCCGGCGCGAGAGGTGCGCTGAAGATCTCATCCTTATCCAGGTACATGGAGATCTCGTGGGCCTGGGGGTCCTTTATGGCGCCACTGTCCAGGGCAGCTTTCTGGAAGATCTGTGCCCCCTCTTCAGATAGAGTGAAAGGCACGCCCCAATTGCCACTTCGGTCGCCCTGGGGTATATCCACAGTCTCCACGGCATCACCGTACAGGACGTGTATCGTCTCATTTCCTTCTGTCTGGACGCGGATCTCGAACTTTCCTGGCTTGCCCACTATGTCCTGGGCCGTGGCCACATCAACGCCTGCCAGATCGATTAGTATGAACTTGTTATCCACTATCCTGACTTTGATGTCCTGCAGACCCAAGCGGTTGAGCTTTGAGTCGAGTACCTTCTTAGTCTCGTCTACAGTCTCAGGAGTTACTCCCTCGACGAATCCGCTCTCGCCCGGGACCACAGATCCGCCGACATCGGCCAGAACGGAGTTTAAGGACTCCCGGGTTACATTGGTTCTCATCTCATACAAAACGGGAGCTACTCCAACTATCTTCACATCTGCATCAAGGCGGTTCTGGAGATAGTCGGTGATGATGCCCTCAGGAGACGCCATTATGGTAATCCTGGTGACGTTATCCCTCTCGGCCATCTTGGCCCCTGGATAACCCAGATCATCCGGAAGCGTGGGAGACACACTGCCAGGAACAGTTATGATGTAGCTGTCACCGCGTTTCTCAACAGAAGTTGCTCCGAACTGCTCCTCCAGAATTCTCGTCGGGTCGGCATCGACCTGAACCACTGCACCCTGAAGCTGGAGCTGAAGCCAGGATCCGCCCTCGATGTCCAGGCCGTATTTAAGGCCGGAGTGTGCGCCGACAAGGCTTGGCAGAGGCGATATCAATATCAGCGCAAGAACTACCGCTGCAGCATACAGAACTACTCTGGGGTCCTTCGACGCATCTTCAAGAAAGCTCATCTTCTCTGCCTCCTGGCCTTAGCATTCCTGTTCATGTACCATCTCAGGGCCTGAACATTGGTGATCCATGTGTTGAAGACATCGGCGATCAGACCGAAGAGCAGGACGGTAGATATGTCGGCGATGATACTCATTCTGGTGAAGGATGGCACTACCAGGTAAAGGAGGTTTGATACCAGAAACAGAGATAGAACTGCTGCAATGGTAGTACCCGTCATCGTCAGTCCAGTCCCCATAGCACCAATGGCCTTCTCCTCAACAGTTCCCTTCCTCTTCAAGACTCTCATGGAAAGCAGGATATCGGTATCAACGGAATAACCGATGAGCATAAGGAGAGCGGCCACCGTTCCCAGAGAGAGGCTGACGCCAACAGCAGTCATAGATGCCGCTGCAATCAGAATATCCGCCAGAGCGCAGAGGACGACTATGGCCGAGACGATGGGTTCCCTGAAAACTGCGAATACAACTATTGCCATCAGCAGGAATGACAGGGGTATGTACCTCAAGGCCTCTTGCTGAAGGGCCTGGCTGTATATCGGTCCCATGTACCTGATCTCTGCGTCATTATACTGTGAGTTGATCTGCTTGGCCAATGCCGCATACTCGGTGTCGCTCATGGGCCCGAACTGAAGCTGATATCTGCTGCCGATGCTCCTGACGTCCACCAGGGGATATCCCGCTAAGCTCTCTCTAATTGCCTCTTCAGATTCAGTCGCCGGCACTGTCGCAAGTGTGCCTCCTGTAAACTCCACTCCCAGCTTTACAGGAGAACCTGTGCTGAGATAATTTACGCCCAAGATGATAAGTGCTAAAACTATGATAGCCAGTGGAATCAGCATTATCTGCCTGGGTGGATATTTTGATACTATGTCCTCCAATTCCATACTAGTCTCCTCGAACTCACCACTGAGTTTTACAGCCAAGTGTTATTTCTATCACCGATCAGTTTCCTATTGCTTATTCTGCCTTCTAAGAATAATTTCAAACTATTTACGGCTTATCGTCAGACCTTCTCCCACTTCTTTAGGTTTGCGACCTGAGAGAGGGTCCTGCCTCTTCGAATCTCCTCG
>JAJRAX010000184.1 GCA_028679775.1 Methanothrix sp.
GAAATCCTTGCCGAATGCTTTTCTAGAGGTGAGTACAACCACGCCACATGGACCTGGAAGGATTTGCCAAGAGGGGTCTGGTGCGAGAGGACCCGGAGATCAAAGATAAACTCATCTCACTGATCAGAGAGGTAAAACAGATACCTGAGGACAAAGCCCTCATTCTCGCGGAGGCGGTGCTGGAAGAGGCCAAGGCAACGCTTCACCCCAGGGGCGATGTCTTTGATCTCGAAAATGTGGGCGTGTCAATGGGCGACTTCGGAGTCGGATCGCGAGGATCGGGCGACTTTTATACCCACACAAAAATAGCCGAGGTCATTGGCAGGACCAATGCCGTTGTTGACTCGCGTCAATTGGATGATTCGGGCGTGGTCAAAGCCAATGGAAAATACATAACAGTCACAGTAGACGGCATGCACTCCCGGCTGAGCGATTATCCATTTCTCGCAGGCTTTCACGTAACTCGCGCTGCTTTGCGTGATGTCTATGTGATGGGGGCAAAGCCCGTGGCTCTTCTCTCGGATGTTCATCTCGCCGACGATGGGGATGTATCCAAGCTCTTCGACCACATCGCCGGCATCGCCACGGTCTCTGAGCTGATAGGCGTGCCGCTCATCACCGGCAGCACTCTGCGGATAGGCGGAGATATGGTCATCGGCGACAGGCTTACCGGATGCGTGGGAGCTGTCGGAGTCTCTGACAGCCTCACGCCCAGAAAGAGCGCCAGGCCCGGAGACGTTATCATGATGAGCGAGGGCGCAGGAGGGGGCACAGTCTGCTCGGCAGCTCTTTACTACGACCGGCATGAGGTTGTTGAGGAGACGCTGAACATCAAATTCCTGGAGGCAGCTGAGGCTCTGCTCAAAGAGGATCTGACCATTCATGCCATGACGGACGTGACCAACGGAGGCATACGCGGCGACGCCAAGGAGATCTCCTATACCGCGGGAGTCAAGCTGCTCTTCGAGGAGGAGAAGATGCGCCGGCTGGTCAACCCCCGGGTCCTGGAGATGCTCGACAGCCTGAAGATCGACTACCTTGGTGTGTCCATTGATGCTCTCCTCATCATCGCTCCGCAGGAAGAAGCTGGGAAGATCGCCAGGACCATCCGCGGAGCAGGCGTGGCAATTGATGAGATCGGAATCGTGGAGGAAGGGGAGGGCGCAATGCTGCAGATGGACGGGAAGGTCTCGGACTTCTCCCCTCGATTCAGGGAAGCAGCCTATACCCCCATAAAAAAGGCGATAGGCCAGGACGCCAAGAGGGATGTGGCAGAGATGACTGCCAGAGTGGATCGGGCTAGTTTGAATGCTGTGGCGAAGAAGAGCAGATTTGTAGAGAAGATACGAAGAAGATAATTCAAATTTTTGCAAAGTTATTTATTTTAACTCTTGTTGGTGTATGTGATAATAATAGTAAAAAATTTTTTTACAGAAATAAACTATTTATACCATAACGTACTTCATTTAATGCAAGGGAGCAAAAATAAGGGAGAGGATAACAATGAAGGAATCGTTCGTAATGAGATTCGACGAAAAAGATATCGAAGTGGTGGAGACGCTAAAAAGCCTCGGAGTGCCGAGGAAGGTCTCCAACATGATCGCCTACCTGGCCAGTGGAACTGAGGCCACATCACGCGAGATCGAGAGGGGATCCGATCTGCGTCAGCCAGAGGTGAGCATAGCATTGAGGACTCTCCGGAAGAACAACTGGGTAGAGGAGAAGATGAGCAAGAGCGATGGCACCGGTCGTCCCATGAAGGTCTACCGTCTCAAAGCGCCTATCGAGGACATACTTGCTTATTACGAGCAGGAGAAGCTCAACGAGGCCAACCAGGCCTTGCAGTCGATACAGAAGTTGAAATCTCTTCTGGGAGAAGCTGGATCCAATTAAGAGATAATAACTTCATTCGAAGGGATATTTCGACATATTCGATCTATAATCTTTTTTTAGGCTTCGAAGCTCTTATTAATCAATTCCAATTGCATGCAGAGCATTGGCCAGGTAGAACTGGCATGATCGAATACCTGGTGAAATGAATCTTCACGATGAGGATATATAGAAGAAGAACCTAATATAAATCTAAGGCGAACCAGGAATTAATGAGGATCATAGGCCTATGTGGTAGATGATTCATGAACAAAGGGACTTACGGCACTATCGGCGTTAAGTCGTTTTGAAGACAGGCAACAATTGGGCATTTGCGGGCCTATATCCAGGTAGTGATACATTGACGATCATTGAAGAATCCATTCACAAAGCATATATTAACAAGCTGGTTGGGGAAGACGGTTTACGGATTGTGGAATGCATACCCGGTGAAGAGATCACCGACGAGAAGCTGGCGGAGCTGACTGGCATCAGCCTCAACACTGTAAGACGGACTCTTTACCTGCTTTATGAACATAGGCTGGCCATATATCGGCGAAAGCGGGACCCCGATTCGGGCTGGCTCACATATCTATGGCAGCTTTGTCCCGATAACTTTGAAAAGGCTCTTGAATCAGAGGCCAAGAGGCTGTTGCGCAAATTGGACGAACGGCTGGCCTACGAGAAAGATAACATCTTTTATGCCTGTACTGAAGGTTGCGCCAGGTTCATCTTCGACGATGCGAGCGAGGCCAACTTTGTCTGTCCCTTCTGTCAGGGTAGCCTGGAGTACATGGAAAACGTCAAAGTGGTGGAGACCATAGAGAAACAGATGGCGGAATTAAAGGCCTGCTTATAGGTTCTCAAGGTTATTGCCAAGGACTGCTGTCCACCACCATCGAGCCATATCCATCAGGTCGCGGCTGAACATCCCGGAGAGATGGTATTCTCCGCCTTTGTTTGTGATCAGGCCAGCTCCAAGGAGCTTGTTTCTCATGGCGTAAAAGGCAGAACGGCTGACGTTCAGATCTGTCAGCATCTGCTTCCACTCCTCGGTCTTTAGCGGCTGACCGTTCTTCTGCCGCTCTTCTACAAGAGACAGAAATCGCCCCCCGCGCTCTGCCGTCGTCTCCTCCTGGAAGAGGCGAAGCATAAGCTCATGATACGGATCTCGCGATCGACTTATGGCGTGTTCCGATTTGGAGCGCACCTTGATGGTTGTAGAGGTCCGGGGGGCAGACTTTACATTAGTCATAGCAAATCACCAAGGAGACCCGCCTCCTTTAGGGGACAGGAGGAATTGGGTACGCTTCCCAAAACATTCATACATGATAGTATCGTACTACCACCTTGAATATGGCTGAACTGGTCTTGACCACAGGTTGCAAGATGGCACCGACTCCAGACCAGGTATCCGAGATAGAGGATACTCTGAAGGCATTTGCCGATGCTTGCAATTGGATCAATCAAACTGTTCCTGCTATCGTTCGAAATAGCGTTGAACTGCACCACATTGTTTACAGGGATGTCAGGGCTAAGTTCGGTCTGTCTGCTAACCTCGCCGTCAGAGCTATCAATCGGGTTGCTGGCAATCGTAAGACTGCCAGCCAGACCGGTTCTCCGGTCAAGAACTTCGAGCCCACCAGCGTTGACTATGACGCTCGGATCTTTACCTTCCGGGAGAGGGATGAATCTGTCAGCCTTACCCTCCTCCGATCCAGGCAGAGAGTCAAGCTTGTTCTCGGAGACCACCAGAAAGACAGGCTCAGAGGCGTCAAACCTACAAGTGCTACGCTCTGCAAAAAAGGATCTGAGTATTACATCAATATCCAGACCAAGAGCGAAGCTCCTGCGGAGATCCTGACCGACAAGGTTCTTGGAGTGGATCTTGGTATTACAGATATCGCTGTAACTTCCGAAGGTCAGATGTTCGGCGGCAAGACTATCAAGAAAATCAAGAAACATTATCAGTCCATGCGTACTGTTCTCCAGCAAAAAGCTTCCAAAGGTACAAGGAGTTCTAGGCGACGATGCCGGGAACTCCAGCAACGACTTTCTGGAAAGGAGAGCCGCTATCAGAGACAGATTAACCATGAAATCAGTAAAGCAATTGTAGCAAGGGCGAAGGAGATACCTGCAAAGATAGCTCTGGAAGACCTTTCTGGTATCCGAGATGATATCAACCAGAAAGCCGGGAAGACTCAAAGACGAAGAGTCAATGGGTGGGCTTTCTATCAGCTCAGAGAATTCTTGACATACAAGGCTCAACAAGCTGGTATCCCCCTGGTCCTGGTTGATCCGGCCTATACATCCAAAACCTGCCATAGATGTGGTCAACTCGGTATCCGAAACGGGAAACATTTCAAATGTCCTTCCTGCAACTGGTCCGGTGATGCTGATTTCAATGGTGCCAAGAACATTGCATTTCTTGGGTTGCATGTAGACCAACCTGAAGGCTCGGAAAGACCATCCCTCAAGGTGGTCAATCCAGGGCTATCGAAAGCCCTCTCCCTTTAGGGGGAGGGTAGTTTACAAGTTAGTCAGCACTGCTCTGGCCAAATCAGCATACTCATCCCTTAAAACATAGCTTTTTGGCGCACGATATGACTTTTTGTTGACGTGCAATATCCCCAGACGCGAACAGATATAGCCGACCATAGAAGCTATCGCCTTCCTGGAGACCTCCAGTCGTCTGCTCACGCTTTCGTGAAGCGAGGCCACTGTGAACTCACGAGCCTCGACCATCGACTCCAGCACCACTCGCCTCAGACCATCTGTGTCCAGATTGAGGAAACTAACCATCCGGCCAAATATCTCCGACCGCTGTGTCCCCATCGCACCCCTCCAGATTACTCCCACACATTTACCAATACTTTAGTAATAAGTATAATATATACTTTGCCTTATGAGTCAATACATGCATCGGGCTTCATCCGAAACCCCAATTATGTCGTTATGAGTTTGAGCTGATGATATAGAGATTTTGGTCAGAGGATAAATTAGAGGATAATATGGACGATACTATGGATGAAAAAAGCCTGGAAGAGGAAATGATTCGGGCGGATGCCCATTATTGGGAAGGTGACTACGAAAGGGCAATCAGCATCTGGGAGATGGCTCAGAAATATGTATCAGACAACGAATCCTGCCGATTCGTCCTTTTGTATAAAAAAGGTACAGCTCTGCGAAAGCTTGGCAGATATGACGAGGCGGCAGACGTCCTGGAGGAGGCCCTCCGAATTGATCCCAAGAATGTCGATGCTTGGAGAGGTCATGCTCTCGCCTGCAGCCAACTGGACAGGACGGCTGAAGCTATCGCGTCCTCAGAAAAGGCCCTGGCGATCGATCCCCTCAATTCCAGAACCTGGATTGTGAGGGGCTTTTCACTGCACTGCATGGGGCAGTATGAAAGGGCAGTGGAGAGCTACGCTCGGGCTATCGAGCTGAATCCCTCTGGAGCTGACAGCAGGAGGGCCTGGAACAATCGTGGGGCTGCCCTGGACAACCTGCATCGCCATGAGGAGGCCATCGAGTGCTATGATGAAGCGATCATGATAGATCCCTTCGACATCTACGCCTGGAACAACAAAGGGGTGGCTTTGGGTATTCTGTCAAGGCATGAGGAGGCAGTTCGCTGCTTTTTGAAGGCCGTTGAGATAGAGCCGGACTATGTCACAGCCTGGAAGAACCTGAGCTTGGCCTACAAGGCACTGCACAAGATTCATGAGGCTGAAGAAGCATTATCCATAGCAAGAAAGCTGATGCTTTAGCTGACTGTCTCTGGATTGGATTGAATACTAAATGCCTGAAAAGAGTGCTCTGGAGATCTCCTGCGCGATTGTATCGCGGTTCTCTCGGGTTACGGTTATCACCTTAAATGTGCTCCTGATCTTCTTGGCCAGGCGATGATTGGACCATTCATGCAGGACCACAAGCATGGGGCGATCCGAGGAGATAGCATTCTCCACGGCGCTGACGAATCTGCGACTCGACAACTCCATAGGTCCAACCTCATCCACTACAATCAGGTCGCATTTTAGTGCGGATTCGATTGCCTGCGCCCCTATGTTGTCCAGGTCTTCGGGATGAACTCGATATTTTCCGAGCTGCGGCCCGCTGCCCGTTTCATCTGCGAGAATGCCCACAGCACCCGTCGAGAGGTCAAGCAGCTCAAAGCCAATGCGCCGGTCCTTGTAATGCCGGTCTCGCGCCAGCACTCCACCCACAGACCTTTTCGAGGCCTGAACAATTTTCGCTACCAGTGTGGATTTGCCGATGCCTGGAGACCCGGTTACTGCTATCCTATGTGCCATATAACTCCCTCATCTTTTCAGTGTAATGGCTTAAGCTCTCCACATCCTTGATCTCTTTTTTGACCAGCTTTTTAATGCGGCTTCTGATGTCTCCGTCTGGTCGGCTTCCTGCTGAACGCAGGAGGCGGTCTATCGTCTTGCACA
Source organism: Methanothrix sp. (assembly GCA_028679775.1). Classification (GTDB taxonomy): domain Archaea; phylum Halobacteriota; class Methanosarcinia; order Methanotrichales; family Methanotrichaceae; genus Methanothrix. Next base: position 6,327 of record JAJRAX010000184.1, read on the forward strand.
TCTCATCGCCCTTTCTGTCCCAGTCGGTCAGCAGTATGATACGGGGGTAATTCCGGGCCGCTTCATCCGCGAGATGCAGAGCCGATCGACGCGAGGCCATGATCACCGGACCTGGCAGGCCTAAAGCGCGCAGGGCTAAAAGGTCGCGCCTTCCCTCGACGATGACTGCCGCACCCTGACTGGATGCATCGAGGAGTGCTGAGATCAGCTCCTCTAGGGCCATAAGATCATAAGTCCTCTTGGGACGGCTATCCGGGTCCGTTCTCTTGTCGATCATTCGACCTCTGTCTTTGCCCGCTCGATATCATTTTACCTTCTGCGTTAGCTTGCTTATCGCCTCATCTCTGGAGATGCCTTTGACCAGGACGGTCTTTCTCGCGCTCTTGTGGCCGCTTAAAAGCTCCACCTTCTGCTCGGAAATGCCTAGCGTTTTTGCCAGCGTCTCTATCAGTTGCCTGTTGGCTTTGCCCCGCAGCGGCTCCTCAGTGAGATGGGCCTCAAGAGATTTCCTCCAGGGATTGAATCCAGATGGCACCTCAAGCTGGGAAGAGCCGGGCACTATCTCAAAGGATATGACGCAGCCCTGGGGATGAGGCCTCACTGCAACGCTTCTGTCCATCAGACTAAAAAGATGCGTCATGAAGCTTAAAGCTAACGTTTTGGCAAAAAGTTAAAATACGGTCAGCGATGAAGGACGAGAGGTTCGATGAAGATCAAGCAAGTCGTCGCCCTGGCAAGTCAAGCTCAGATAGCCAGTTCTATTCTTCCCGGCTTAAAAGAGCTTGGCTTGCAGATCTGCGACCGGCTCTCCATAGAGAGCGATTGCAGTGATTGCCTATTGATTTCCTATGCTGGATTTGAATCAACTCCATCCGGCTCACTGCTCATTCGTTCTGCTCTGGCCAGGGGATGTGTCGTCTTGATGAATGACGTCGACAGTCCTCTCATCCTGGCTGAGATAAAAAGGTCCGGAGGCCTTTCTCAGGAGACCAGAGACCATCTGGAGGCATATGCCCTCTTCCGGTGCATGTCCAGTGACTCCAAGAGGCTGGCAGCCCTTGAAGCCACCAGGAAGGGTATGCCCCGCTACGTGACTGCGATATATGAGCTGGTGCAAGACTTGCGCTACGGTGAGAACTGGCATCAGAAGGCAGCACTCTACAGCAAGCCGGATGGCGTGGGACTGCAAAAGGCAAAGAAGCTCAATGGCCGGGAGATGTCCTACAACAACATGGTCGATGCAGAGACTGTTTTGGAGATGCTGATTGACCTGTCGCAGTACGATGGCATTCTCATGGAGAAACCCCTATCAGTCATTGTCAAGCATGCCAATCCTTGTGGCGTGGCTTATGGCAACAGCTTGGATGAAGCCTATCGTCTGTCCTTTGCCACCGATCCCAAATCCGCATTTGGTGGTGTGATCGGATTCAATCGTCCTGTAGACATCGAGACGGCCAAGGCTATAGGCGAAAGCTTTGTTGAGGTCCTGCTGGCTCCAGGATATGATGCAGATGCTCTTAGACTTCTCACAGAGAAGAAGCCCAACCGCAGAGTTCTCGATATCGGAGACCTGTTGACCAGAAAGGATGATTTGTATAGGGGCTACTATCAAAAGAGCATATTTGGGGGCATGATGCTCCAGGATTACGATACTAGCGACATCAAGGAATGGAATGTAGTAACCCGAAGAGTGCCTACAGAAAGCGAAACCAGAGCCCTTCGGTTTGCCTGGAAAGTCTCAAAGTATGTCAAGTCAAATGCCCTGGTCTATACGACTGAATGCCAGACCATAGGCATAGGATCCGGCCAGGTGAGTCGGGTGGATTCGGCGCGGTTTGGGGCCGAGAAGGCCGAGGAGCATGGCCTGTCCACGCGAGGAACTGTGGCTGCCACCGACTCGTTCTTCCCATTCAGAGACGGGCTGGATCAAGCCTTCAAGGCCGGAGCTGTTGCGGTAATTCATCCCGGCGGATCTATACGGGATGCAGAGGTGATTGATGCCGCCAATGAACACGACATGGCCATGGTCTTCACAGGCATGCGCCACTTCAGGCATTGAGATCTCAGGAAGAGATACTTCTGGCATGAGCCTCATAAGCAGGTTCGTCCTTTCGTTGGTTGCCATACTGCTTTTCATCATCTTAGCTTTAGCTCCTGTGCAGGCCAATGTAATCCAGGCTGGGTCAGATGTTCAGAGCGCAATAGACGCTGCTTCGGCCGGTGACACAGTGGTTGTCGTCGCTGGAGATGTGAGCAGCTTTAAGGTGGATCGACCCATAACGATTGAAGGCATTGGAGGGCCCGTTCTCTCTGCGGCACTGCAAAAGCCGGCCATTAAGGTGATGAGCGATGGCGTCACGATCACAGGATTTCGCATCAGGGGTGTGGGCAAAGACAGCACAGCCAAGTTCAACTACTATATGCAAAATCCCGCTGCTGCGGCAAACGCGGCTCTCGATGATCCCAACTCGGCCATAGTTGTGAAAGGCGACGGGGTTTCCCTAAAGAATTGCAGCATATTTGGCGCTCAGGTGGCGATCTCTGCCGAGGCGGTACGGGGGCTGGTCTTGCAGAACATGAGCATGGATAGCTGCGATACAGGCGCATCGATCCTGCAAAGCAGAGATGTCCTGATCTCGTCCTGCCACATGGCCAATTGCAAAAAATATGGGCTTGACATTGAACTCTCTTTTGATGTGAGGCTTGAGAACAACAGCATTGTAAACAACACCAACGGCGGCGCGCTCCTCAAAGAGTCGGAGGATTGCGTCATATCCGACAATCAGTTCTCACAGAACACCTTCGGCCTGTCGCTTTGGAATGCTTCCCATAACGAGGTGAAAAGAAACCGGGCCGATCATAATTACTACGGGATATTGATCACTGCAGGGTCTAACTTCAACAACATAACCGACAACTCCGCCGATGACAACAGCCGGGGCGAGATCGTGACAGGATTTGGAATAGGCATCAGCCTTCAAGAGAACAGCAGCCACAACATTCTGATCAACAACCGCGCCAAAGGCAACTTCAACGGCCTTGAGGTCTCTAAAGGCTGCCAGTTCAATGCTGTCTATGCCAACAATGCTTCAGATAATAAACACGGAATAAGGCTTAACGAGAACAGAAATAACCTGGTCTTCGGGAACAATTTTATCAGAAACGAGATCAATGCCTACGAGAACACCAGCCTCAACATTTGGAATACCACTTTTGGCAACTATTACTCGGATTACGACGGTAAGGATGGAAACGGTGACGGCATCGGTGACGAATCTTATTCTCTGCCGGGTCCCGAGTCCCAATCATTTGACTTCAGGCCGCTCATCAGCCCCTCTGGTGTTGCAGCCCTCGACTTCGTTGCACTGAAGGAAGAGGTCAAAAGGTACGCAGTCTATGCGCCGGCGGTGGCGGCTCTTCCCACCACCAGAGTTGAGGATGGAGTAGTTGTGATCTCTCGAAAGGCTTCGAGTTCGCCTCCCAAATGGTCTGACTCGGATTCATTTGATGCAAGTGCCGCGCCTTTCCTGAAGGAAACGCAACTCTAATATGGTTCATGCAGACAAACCTCATAACGGAGGGCGCAATAACCTTTGAAGCAGAGGGTGCCTTCTACAATCCCAAGATGCTTCTGAATCGCGAGATCAATGTAGCCATGTCCCTGAGCCTGGGCCTCACCGATTATCTGGATGCCCTATCAGCCAGCGGGATTCGTGGCCTGCGTGTGGCCAAAGAGGCTGGAGTGGAAAAGGTCTCTTTTAATGACATAAACCCACATGCCTGCCAGCTGATCGAGAAGAACCTGGCCAGAAATTCGATCTTGGGGACTGTGACCTGCTCCAATGCCAATGTTTTATTGCACGAGAGGCACTTTCAGGCGGTAGACTTGGACCCATTTGGCTCTCCATCCTCCTATCTCTCTGCCGCCAGCAGATCAGCTCTCTCTTATCTGTTCATCACAGCCACCGACACTGCGCCACTGTGTGGAGCTCATCTCATGAGCGGCATCAGAAAATACATGGCTGTGCCTTTGCGAACTGTGTATCACAGGGAGATGGGAGCACGCATCCTCCTCGGCTTGGCGGCCAGGGAGCTCGCCCGTCTGGACAAAAGCATGCAGCCTATGTTGACCCACGTAACCGATCATTATGTCAGAACCTACCTGCGCCTGACCAACGGAGCCAAGGCCGCAGACAGATGCCTGCGAAAACTGGGATATGTCGAGCATTGCCCAGCCTGCGGCAGCTTTCGTCTCATGCCGGAGGCAGAGCCAGAGGGGATTTGCCGTCACTGTAAAGGCAAGACAAGGCTTGCCGGGCCGCTGTGGCTTGGCGGGATACATGAGAGGGAGACCATAAAAACGGCCCTGGGCTGGGACGGCTTGGGCCATAGGGCTCAGAAGATCCTGAGTACCTGCGCTGGCGAGATCGAGGCACCCATGTACTATGATCATCATAGTATCTGCGAACGTCTTTCCCTCACTCCTGGCAAGATAGATGAGGCAATTGAAAGGCTCATAGAAAGAGGATATCAGGCCTCACGTACTCACTTTTGTGGCATGGGGATCAAGACCAATGCCTGCATGACCGATGTGGAGATGGCCATAAGACCTGATTGATTTCTAAATAATTTATAAAATGTTAACGCTGGTTTCCAACCTAAAACTTAATAAAGGAGAAGACACCTAATAGTGATAGCTGCATTATGATCCGATAATGCAGAAAAGACGCGGCACGAGGTGACGTTTATTACCCCCTTCATTGCTACTCCCTTTCGCATCTCGTGCCATCCCTTATTACGCTTCAGCAGGTTCTAAGATGCCACTGGCGATCCATTTGGCTTATCTTGCGAGTTCTGAGTTGCGACTGGTTATCTACTTTCTAATTGGCGGGAGCGCGACTGCCCTTGTTGCCTACTTCGCGAGCCAGGGGCGGGGAATGCTTTCTGCCTTCATCACCACATTGCCTTTGCTCACGATCGTCAGCTTCCTGCTCATCTACGCAGAAGGCGGCATCAAAACGACAGAAGAGTATGCCAAGAGCCTTCTAATATTCACTCCTCCGTGGCTGTGCTATGTCTCTATCGTTCTCCTGGGCGTGAGCAGGATAGGAATAGTCAAGAGCCTGATTCTGGGCCTATGCATCTTTGTGGCCTTCTCCTTCCTGTTGCAAAGGATGCTGCCTGGGCCGAAGCTGTGAGGCTCGTTGGATGTTACACATACTAATACGAGTTGGATTCTCTCGTGTATCCTAGCGCCTTGGCTTTGACGAAGGCTGCCTTTGCTTCATCCTGTCTTCCAAGGTTATCGAGGGCATTGCTTTTGGTAGCCCAAGTGAACGCATTATAACCTTAAATATAATTGGTGATCCTTGAGATCATATCATTCATTGCTCCCATGATCAGGTCCTTGACGTTTTCCAGTCCCAGCATATGCCAGATGAGAAAGCCTCCCAGGACCATGCCAATCATCGCTCCTACATTCGTCAGCGCTGCCACCAAGATGACCTTGAAGAGGCGGTTGTCCATCATCTCCTTGAAGCTGTCTGTCTGGCCCAGCTTCTTGAGGTCGCTCATGGTCGGCTTGAGCTTCTTGGCTTCAACCATTCCTGCAAACCAGCCCGCAGCTAAAAAGGGATTGAGTGTAGTCATCCATGCAACCATCAGTGCAGTCAGAGCCGAGAAGGGATGACCTCTGGCTGCCAGCGCGCCCAAAGCAGACAGCACTCCCGTTGCCACGAACCAGATCAAAAAGGCCTGCAATATGGTCTCGCTGGACTGAGCTATGAGAAGAACCAAAACAATGGTGATCAGAATAAGCAGGCTCACCACTGCCCCAAAGACAGTGACCGCAGTGATCTTCTTGGCCGGCTTCTCTTTGAGCCCCTCAATTTCGGGTATCAACTCAGGGTGCGCGAGGTGCTTGACTATCCCTTCTCTGTGACCTGCACCTACTACCGCTAAAACTCGCCCCTGTTTGGATAGCAGATACAGATTTCGAGCCAGGTAGGCATCGCGTTCATCCACCAGAACATTGGCTGCACCTGGGGATATCTTTCGAAACTCCGAGATCATCTGGCTGACAATATCTGCCTGGGTGATTGTATCGATATCGATTTCTTCATCATCACCCCAGCCGATGGCCGCGGGAATGAACGACCAGATGAGCCGGACCTTATCGAAGAACCCCATGGCCGACCAGAAACGCTGAATGGTAATGCCGATGTCCCTATCGACCAATGCCACCCTCGACCCGGCTCTTTTGGCAGCTTGTATAGCCGCCAGCATCTCCGAGCCAGGCTTGACTCCCATCTCCTCGCCGATCTTTCTTTGGATGTAAGCTAAAAACCACTGCACCAGTAGGAAGTAGAGCTTCCCACCACTTAGAAGCTCACTGATCTTGATCTCCTTCTCTTCTTCCTGGCCAGTGAGAGCCCGATAGCGAGCAAGGCACAACTCCACCGCCACGATATCAGGTCGTGTCTCTTCGATCTTGCTGACTACTTCTTGCACGCTCTTTTCGGACACATGGGCCGTTCCCACGATGATGATCTCATGGGACTCGCTGCCTGCTGGTTTCTCCATCGGCTCGATCAGCCGACAGAGAGATCCGTCGTCCTCTCTGGTCGTTTCTGTTGTATTCTCCAAATTGATTACCTCTTAGTGTTCCAGCTCTGAGCACAGCTCGATAGCTCTGACCAGGTCTTCCCTTGAGACTATGCCCACCAGCTGGTCTTCATCTATCACAGGCAGCCTGCGAATTTGCAGTTCATTCATCATCTTCATGGCCGTCGATGCCTCCTCCTGAGGGCCGATCAAATATAACTTTCTTGCCATCACACTCCCTACAGGGGTGCCAGCTCTCTCGGCCTCCGGCACATTTTGAAGATCGGTGAGAGTGACGATTCCCTGCAAGGCTCCTCCTGACATCACTGGATAGCCTCGATGCTTTTCCCGGAACATCATCTCCTTTAGCTCCTCAAGGCTCATCTCCGGAACAACTACCTGGACTTTTGCAGACATGATGTCCTTTACCCGTATTCCTTCCAGGCTGACGCTTATCTCAGTGGCTTTCTCCTCTTCACTTGCGCCCACATAGACAAAAAACGCCACGAAGAGGAGCATGAAATTGAGCGTTGAGAGGCCTACCAAAAACATGAGTGTCGCGAAGATCTTGCCGATATCGGAAGCTTTTCGGGTGGCTTTGACATAAGGCATCCGAAAGGCAAACCATGCTCGCAGGAGCCGGCCACCGTCCATCGGAAAGGCAGGAAGGAGATTGAAGGCCATGAGCATGAGATTCATCAGCCCAAGGTCGCTGAGCATTATGGTAAGGGGACTGCCAGAACCCGCAAAGGCCCGCGCCTGCAGGCCAAGGAACAGCAAGACGAAACCCAGCACTCCGCTTACGCCCGGCCCTGCAAAGGCCATCTTCAGTTCCAGCCGGGGGTTTCTCGGTATCTCCTCCATGGCTGCCACCCCGCCAAAGAAGTAGAGAGTTATGCTTCTTATCTTGACGCCGCTCTTCTTGGCGATGTAGGAATGGCCCAGCTCATGCAGGGCAACGCAGGCAAAGAGCGCCAGGGAGAAGATGAGCGACGCGATCCATCGAAGTGCCACCGGCTCAATTCCACCCAAGCCATAGACGATGCCGCCGGTCTCCTGGTGGACGGACGCGAAGCTCCAGGCAATAAAAAGCACGATAAAAATTATTGTCCAGTGCAGCCGGACAGGTATGCCCATGATCCGTCCTAGCTCCAGAGAAGAGTTCATGGCAGAGACTTGTGACTTCTGCATTAATAGATCTTTTGACAAATGCTTCTTTTATTAATTATTTAAGTGAGCGGGTAGGAGAGTGGGGGTTCAGTGTGGATTTCAAAAACTAGGATTACCCGCTCAGTTTAATGGAGTTGCAGTAAAGATATAAATTTTTCCCCCGGAAGACATGGAGGCGCGAAATGCTGTCCACATTCATGCAATATTATAATTCTCATTTCGCTTGGCTCGGATAGGCTTTAACCAGGTATCTTACCTGAGAGCTATGCTCGGCCATACAAGCTGCCGTGTAGGCATCATTGAGGCTGTTGCCGGCCGCAAATACTCCATGGCCGCGAGCAATGCATGCCTTATGAGATTGCAGCGCGGCAGATACTGCCACGGCCAGCTCATCTGTTCCGAAGTGACCCTGCACAACAGGCATTGCCCCCAGGAAGATCAAGCCCTCGCTGTCCAGTGGGATGACCTCAGACATTTCCAGAAGAGACTCAGCCACAGCATACGGGGAATGGGTATGAATGATGGCCTTATTGGCTGTTGCCCGGTAGACCGCCCGATGAACGCAGGTCTCACTGCTGGCAATTCTGTCCATCTCACAGGTGCCGCCCAAATCAACCTGCACGACCTGACTCTCATCCAGCTCTTCAAGCATGCTGCCCGTGCAGGTTATGTGAATTTTATCTCCGATTGCCATGCTGATATTTCCGAACCGGGAGCTGGTGAGCCTGGCGCTGACCACCTTTCTGCCGAACCGTGATATCTGCTGCCAGGCGGCAGGCGTAGCTGAAGACATTTCTGCCTCACTCCTTATCCTTGAGGTGGAAAGGGACCGCCTTATTATCCACCTCGCCGAATTTTCCTAACATATCGACCTTTATCTTGTATTCACCAGGCGTCCAGAAGCTTGTCTCCCATCTGGCAGAGAATACGCCGTTTCCGTCGAAATCGTCCATCGGTATCTCCA
>JAJRAX010000359.1 GCA_028679775.1 Methanothrix sp.
ACGACCTTGTACTGGGTGTCGGAGGCCAGGCTGTGCTGCTGGGTCAATTCGACGCCCGGGGCCTTCGGGTCGACTAGGAGCAGGTCAACATCCTGTTCGCCGGCGCCGGTGCGAACCAGCACGAGCAGGCGCGTCGCGGCGCTGGCGAAGACCACGTGTCGCTTCGTCCCCGTCAGGCGAAAGTGTTTCCCGTCGACGGCCGCCTTGAGCTGCACGCCTTTCGGGCCGAATCCACCGTGCGGTTCCAGCCATGCTGGGGTCAGGATCGCGTCACCCGAGGCGATTTTCGGCAGCCACGCTTGCTTCTGTTCCGCGCTGCCGGCGCGCGTGAGGACGCCGCCGCCGATCACGGAGCTGACGAAGTGAGGCGATGGCGCCAATGAGCGGCCGATCTCTTCGTAGACGATGGCGCCTTCGAGCGCCGACTGGCCCGATCCGCCGTACTGCTCGGGCAGAGTCAGACCGGCCAAGCCGAGCGCGCCCATCTGCTTCCAGAGTTTCTCGGGGTATCCGATCGGATCGTCTTCCATGGCCCGCACGACGCTGATCGGCGCGCATTCGCCGCACAGCCCGCGTACGGTGTCGCGCAGCATTTGTTGTTCTTCGGTGAAATCCAGATCCATCTACGATTCCTCTCGCGCTTACGCCACGACTCCTGCGCGGCGCATCGTCTCGATCTCTTGTTCGGTCACCCCGACGCCGCGGAGCAGCTCGGCGGTATCGGTGACCGAGGCGTCGCGGACGGTGTACGGCGAGGCGCTGCGCTGCATCCCAGCCAGGACCGGTCCGAGTTGGCGGAAACGGCCGTGCCGGTCATGCTGCGCCGCGGCGAACGCTCCGCGGCTGGACAGGTGTGGGTCTTCGACCAACTCGGGGATCGAGTAGACCGGCGTGACACAGGTATTGTGCGGGGCCAACGCCGCGACCCAGTCGTCTCGATCGCGCGTGGCAAACGCCGCACGGAACGCGGCACGGATCTCCTCTTGTCGGGCATCATCCAACTGGTGCGGCAGCCACTGCTCACACCCGAGGGCTTTGCAGAGGTTGGCGTAGAAAGCAGGTTCGATGGCGCCC
>JAJRAX010000012.1 GCA_028679775.1 Methanothrix sp.
AAGTCTACCTTGCCGATGGAAGACAGAATTGTCCGAGAATCCTGAAAAAGCATTAAAAGGTAACGGACATAAAACCCTTATGGGGCCACGGCGATTTGAACGCCGGTCACAGGACCCCCAGTCCTGTAGGATACCAGGCTACCCTATGGCCCCGCACAGCGCATCCAAGGATGTAGAGGTGACATATAAGCGTTTCCCATCGTTCCGGCCAAACCTGTGCCTTCATCCTGGGGGCCCAATGCGCCACACGCGTGCCACCTGCGGAAAAATTCCTGGAGAACGCCGCCTGAGCCGTGATTGCCGGGCTTTCGTTCTCCAATTAGCTCAGAACGAATAGATGGAGTTGCCGTTCGCCTGGGATTCGATGACTTCAGTTGGCACCGAGCTTGCATGGACCTCTTCTCCTGTGTTGGGATCAGTGTAAACGTAGACCAGTTGGCCGGTCTTCTCATCCTCATAGGTGTAATATGCGAACAGGAGTTTGCCTGTCTTTGGATTGAGGACGTCGTAGTATATCCTTCCGGTCAACGGATCGGAGTAGACGTTCACCGGAAGCCCAGTCTCGGAGTCTGTGTAGCTCTCGCCAAGCCAATTGCCGGACAGGTTCATGAGAGCACGTAGATAATTGGGATCTCTTACCAGTTGGCCGTCCACTATCTTGCTGCCCCGCGGAGCATTGCCCCAGCTCCACAAGTCGCTGTCGTTCTCATCGCTCTCGTCCTCTTTGTTGGCTATCTGTTTCTGCAATATCGCTGGTGAGGCCGCAGCACTCTCCTCCTTAAAATCCTTTATCCAACTCTGGGCAAACTCGCCGCTCACACTCTGGTAGTCAGGAGCGTCCTCGCTGCTGGCGAGAGCTGTCTGAAGGCAGAACGCAAATAGCAATAGGAGGCCGCACAATGCGGCAAAGGGGATCGATTTCATGCGTGCTTCATCCGGGCTGCAATCGTACATATTGCCAGTCAGCTATTCAATCTTTCTGGCTGCAACCTCTATCGCCCGGATGACGCTGTCCTTTGGGATAATAGTAGCCACAGGAATTGAGAGCAATCGCTCAACAGTGGGGCTGACGATTGGAGCGCAGACCAGAGCAGATGCGCCGTCCCTTTCTGCTCGGATGGCTGCGATGATGGCCTCCTCGATGGTGGTAGCTGAATACTCTCGGAGCGTCAGCATCTTGTCTCCAATCTTCATCTTCTTCTCGCTGATCTTGTCAAGAACCGGCCTGGCCGCGATGATTGCGATGAAGTTTCCATCAGACCCTTCAAGCTGGCGGATGGTCTTTACGATCTGGCGCAGAGTAGTGATGTTCGGCTCCCTGTGCCCGGAGAGGATCTTGTAGAGGGTGCTCTGAGGAATGGCCGATACCTTGGAAAACTCTCGCGCCGATAACCCCAGCTCTCCCAGGACCTCTTTTAAAGTCTCTCGCAGGCTCTCGTCCGATTGGAAGGCAGCCCTCATCAATCGCTCCACATTTGGCATACTATTGGATAATGAGATTCAGTTATTTCTACTTTTGGGCAGATGAACTGCATTTCTGGCAAAGCTTTAACTATACAATGTGGCATGGATTGAGGCTAACAGTACTATTTCAGATATCGATTTTCACAATTAGGGCAAAATTTGTCCTCAGATAGAAAACATTATATTCTCCATTTGGAGAAGTTTCCTCTATGGGCGAATATCTGCTCCGATGTGTTAGCGATGGATCGGTGCAGCCCAATCATTCCCTGAGCTGCCCTCATGACAATTCGCTTCTGCGCGCCGACTACAGGGCCCAGCAGATCGTACCGAAGAGCCTGCCAGGCATCTGGCGATTCCTCGACTGGCTTCCCGTGAATGAGCCCTTAGCCGGAACAGAAGGCGGTCCCGTGACCTACAAGAGCCGGGGGCTTGCCCGCGAGCTTGGCCTGGAGAGCCTCTTCATCAGCTTCAACGGCTTCTGGCCTGAGAAAGGTGCAGCACTGCCCACGGGCAGCTTCAAGGACCTGGAAGCGGCCCCAACCATCCAGATGCTGAGGGAACGCGGAGACTGCCCTACCCTCGTGGTGGCTTCAGCCGGAAACACCGCCCGAGCCTTTGCGCATGTATCCATTCTCACACAACAGCCTCTGCTGCTCATCGTGCCGGAGAAGGCCCTCTCACGAATGTGGACGGTCCTCCCTGAGGATAAAAGAGGCGGAGCAGATCAGTTGGATCAGTTAGATCAATTCAATCAGTTGAAGTTGATTGCCGTCCGTGGGGACTACTACGACGCCATCGTGGTAGCTGAGAAGGTCCAGTCCCTACCAGGCAATGTTGCCGAGGGCGGGGCGAGAAACATCGCCCGGAGAGACGGCATGGGCACAGTGATGCTTGACTGCGCGCTCTCCTTGAAGGAGCTGCCCAAACATTACTTCCAGGCTGTAGGAAGTGGCACAGGCGGCATATCGGCCTGGGAGGCGGCCCTTCGTCTCATCAGAGATGGCCGTTTCGGAAGCATTCTACCGAGGCTTCACCTGGCTCAGAACATTCCAAATGCGCCTATCTTCTATGCCTGGATGGGACGAGAGCCCGAGGCCCCCAAGAGCGACATGTTCGATGATGTTCTGTTCAACCGAAAGCCGCCATATGCAATTCCCGGCGGGGTGAAAGACGCTCTGCAGGAGACAAACGGAGAGGTTTACGGTGTGACGGATCGGCAGGCGAAAGAGGCCAAGAGGCTCTTTGAAGAGAGCGAAGAGATCGATATCCTCAACGCCCCGGCGGTAGCGGTCGCTGCATTGGAGCAGGCGGTCAAATTAGGAAAAGTCCTGCCCAAAGATACAGTTCTTCTAAATATCACAGGCGGCGGCGTGGCCAGGATGAAGGAGATGCATTCCCTGCACCAGCTCAAACCCCAAATCGTCGTCAGCCAATGGCAAGAGGCAGCAGAATTTCTGGAGGCCAAAATATGAGTCAAGCAGTGAGCCAGATCATTGAAGAGAATACAACGCAGATCTCGGTGCAGATTATAGAGCAGATCAAAGATCAGACCATGAACCAGAACATCAGGCCACTGACGCTGACCATCCAGGGCGGGGTAGACAAGGACGGCCATCCTGATGCAGTTTCCTCTATCGAGATCGCCCGCGGAGAGATAATAGGAATAGTAGGGCCCACCGGCTCCGGCAAGAGCACTCTAATCGCTGATATCGAGCAATTCGCCTGGGGCGACACCCCATCTGGCAGAAGGATTCTCATAAATGGCCTACCTCCTGCGCCTGAACTCAGATCCGATCCCAGAAAGAAGCTGGTGGCCCAGCTCTCCCAGAATATGCACTTCCTGGCAGACATGTCTGTGGGCGACTTTTTGAGGATGCATGCCAAATCACGGGGAAAGGACCCGGATCTTGCCGAACGGGTCATCACCCTCGCTAACACCCTCACTGGAGAGCCGGTCAATCCAGCATTCCAGCTCACAATCCTGAGCGGCGGCCAGTCTCGAGCCCTAATGGCCGCAGACATTGCGGTCATCAGCGACTCGCCGATTGTGCTCATTGACGAGATCGAGAACGCCGGCATCAAGAAGCAAGAGGCCCTGCGCCTCCTCTCTGGAGAAGGAAAGATTGTGGTGGTTGTGACTCACGATCCCATGTTGGCCCTCATGGCCTCCAGGCGGATAGTCATGAAGAACGGAAGCATGACCAAGGTCATCAGCACCAACGAAAGCGAGCAGAAGGTCTTCAAGGACATCGAACGCGTTGACAGCTGGCTCGCAGCGTTGCGTGAGACCATTCGCCAGGGAGATGTCGTGGGCGACACAGCAAGCGGAGCCACAGGCGAGGTAGCAGCTTGAAAATGATTGTAGCCGCGGGCACTCCAGGATCTGGCAAGACATCGGTTCTCATGCATGCCGTCAAGGATCTGCTGCGGGCCGGGCATCATCCGGCGCTGGTCAAGATCGACTGCATGTGGACGGAGGACGACGTCCGGTTCAAAAGGCTGGGCGTCCCAGTGGCTGTAGGCCTCTCCAGAGACATGTGCCCTGACCACTATGCAATCTACAACTTCGAGGAGATGCTGGGGTGGGCAAAGGACCAGGGAGCGGACATTCTGCTCAATGAGACTGCAGGCCTCTGTCTGCGCTGTGCGCCTTACCCGGACAGGGCTCTGGCCATCTGTGTGATAGATGTTACCACTGGGCCCAATAGCCCTCTAAAGGTAGGACCGCTTCTCACCACAGCCGACGCGGCTGTCATGACCAAGGGAGACCTCGTATCCCAGGCTGAGAGGGAGGTCTTCCGGGAACGGATTTTGGAAGCTAACCCCGGCTGCAGGATCATCGAGGCCAATGGGCTGTCAGGCAAGGGATCGGCTGAACTCGCAGAGCTGATTGCAGGCTGGCCGGATGTCTCAGGTGAGATGGTCTTGCGGCACAACCCGCCTTTAGCCATCTGCACATTATGCACTGGAGAGCTGAGGGTCTCCAAGGAGCATCACCGAGGAGTGTTGCGTCACCTGGACGGCTTCATGGAGTACACAGGCGAATAAAGAGAGAATACGAAGAATGCCGGGAGAAAGCTAGAAGGAGAGAGCTAGATAATGAAGCAGATAGAAAAGCTCCTGCCAGGATACAACTGTGGGGAGTGCGGTCTGGGAAGCTGCCGGGAATTTGCTGCAGCGCTGGTGGACGTGGCTGGGCTCGACAGGTGTCCTATTCTCAAGCAGGAGAGGTTCAAGGGCCGGGCGGAGGAGATCGCCGGGCTTTTAGCAAGCTCGGCTGAGGGCGCCGAGGAGATCATCGGTGTTCTCGATGGACTGCGGGCCGACTTCGCCTTGGCTCCGCTGTCATGCGAGCCATCCTGCCGAGAGGACCTGCATCCCTTCAACCCTGAGGCGCGGCTCACGGAGGGCGATATCTTCCGTTACAGGCCTATGGGATGCCCCATCACTCACTTCGCAAAGGTTCTCAGGTCAAGCCAGGGGATTGTCACAGTGCACCTGGTGGGTCCGGTGCATCTGCTCAAGGGGCTGCCGGCGCCGGAAGACATCGGCCTGTGCATGGTTGTAGCCTTCGAGGGCACAGTGAGCCGTGGACGAAGGCCTGAGGTCGGCGAGACGGTGCGATTCCTGCCTGAGCACTGCATGATGCAGAAGGTGCACTCCGGAGTTGTGGTGCACTCCGAGGGCAACCGACTCAGGATCGAAGGGATCGACCTGAAGGTGTGGTAGGAAGAGGGCAACAGAAATATCGCCAATGCCTGAGTGATGGAACGATCTCTGACCAGACAAAACAAAAAAGTTACAGACCAACTTTTGCCTTTAACTGGGAGACATCGGATTCTATTCGCATCAACCTCTCGACAAGGTTTTCCTTTACGTCAGAACGAAGCTCTCTAACCTCATTTGCAATTGCTTCGCTTGATTCTTTAATATCTTCGCGTGTCTCCTTCAGTTCTTCACGAGTGGTCTTTAATTCTATTAAACACACTGATTCGCAATGGAGAGGCTCTGCGAGCGCCTCGCCAACTGATTTAAAAATTTATAATTGTGCGTATGTCGTCTCGTGAGTTTTCGTAATACTGGGCCGCTTCATAGCCCATTTACCTCACGGACCCACTGGCATCCTTTTGATGCCTCTAACTATAATAACCTTTTCTTCATGTTCCCCATTTTTTCCCATGACTCCCCAAAAAATAACCCGCTTTCCGCGCACCGATTCTCTTGCCCCATACTCATCCCGGCTTCATCTGCTGCTCCAGCTTCCTCGCAAGGTCTCGCAGCTCTATCGCCCTCTCAAACTCCAGCCGCTCAGCAGCAGCCCTCATCTCAGCCTCAAGCTCGATGATCACATTCGGCAGATCCGACTTCGGAATATGTCTCGTGTCTGTGATCTCCACGACCTTCTCACGGATCGGCTTCTTGATGGTCTGGGGAGTTATGCCGTGCTCCTCGTTGTAGGCCTTCTGCAGCGCCCGCCGCTGCTCAGTCTTGCCAACCGCCGCCCGGATGGAGCCGGTCATGCGATCGGCATAAAGAACGACACGAGAGTTCGCATTTCGAGAGGCCCGGCCTATGGTCTGGATGAGGCTCTTCTCGTCTCTCAAAAAGCCCTC
>JAJRAX010000185.1 GCA_028679775.1 Methanothrix sp.
CGATTCTTTGAGCGTGGCGCATGACCTCCGGACGGGACGCGGCCTCTGCACTCGTGTAGAAGAACGTTGACTTGCTGGCGCAGTCCAGCTTCTCAAGCCACTGGCCCTGGCGGGCGAGCCTTCTCAGGCCGTCGAGCATCCTGGGGTGCGAGCGGCAGCGCGTCTCCAGGAGATCCCAGAGCGAGCCCTCGCGAATGCTCTCCTTGACCTGCTTCATCTCTGCGAGCGAAGCGTAAAGATTGTGCTGGGCCAAAAGTCTGGTCTTCTCCGGGCTGTCTATCATCTCCTTCAAGGTATGCCTCTCACAGACTGGGCAGGAGCATGGAAGGTAGCTCATCTCCGCCAGCTTTCCGGTCCCGTGCACAGTGAGGTACCGATCCTGCCGGGCATAGAGGGCATAGGCAGCAGAGTCGAAGAGGTCACATCCCATAGCAGTAGCCAGGGCAAAGATCATGGGGTGCCCGGCTCCGAAGAGATGCACAGGCCGGCCTGAACCCAGGCCTTTCTTGGCGGCAACAACCACGTCCACAAGATCCCGGTAGCGGTAGGCCTCCATCAGCGGGACAACTCCTCCTACGGGATAGACGTCGAAGGGAAGATCGGTGGCGAACTTAGCAGCCTTTTCTCTTAAATCGGGGTAGGTCGAGCCCTGGATGGGGCAGGCTAAAAGAGCAGCCCTCTCCTGTTCTGCTGCCTCCAGGAGCCGCTCCTCGGTCGTCCGAAGCTCCGACTCGGCCCTCTCTCTTGGAACGTCTGGAGGAGTTGGTATGTCCAGAGGAACAGATATGTCTGACTTTATATCGAATTGGAATTTTAAAATCTCAAGAGGAGATACATCGATATCTCCATAGACGGATAGCTGAAAGGCTCCTGAGTCCGTCATAATCGGTCTCGAAAAGCCCAGAAGGTCATGCAGCCCTCGCTCTAAAGCCTGCGGGTTCAATTCCGAATCCTGGTGGATGATGTAGCTGTTGGTGATGATCATCTCCGCGCCCATCTTTTCGAGATCTGCGGGCGGGATCAAGGGAAGATGAGGATTGACTACGGGCATGAGGCAGGGCGTCTCAATGGTGCCATGCGGAGTGGAAAGCCGGCCGATCCTTCCGGCCAGATCCTTATGCAGTATCTCGAAGCGGTCCGGCATACTTTCTCCCTTACCAATAAGGAATAAATAGGTTGGGACAGACTCTAGCAGAGGACAACAACAGAATAAAAAAGGATGTATTAATATGAAAACGATTGCAGTACTAATAGCGTTGACATGCCTCGTGGGCCTTTCCAATGCTCAGATCATTGGATTGGGGGAGGGGTACAGCAGCACTCAGCTTGCGTTCTATAATTCACCCAGCTCATCTACATTTGAACCCGACGTCCAGCAGTACTGGGGCTCCTATATCGCTCAACAGCAGAACCAGAGCATCAATAGTGCAGCCTCAAACATGGGCATCTGGATGAACACATTTCCATTGAATTTCGACACACCGCTGACCCTCTCAACCACTAGCTTCAGCGGAAACGCGGCGGCTCCAGCTCTCAGTGCCAAAGAGAGAAACAGCCAGTTCCTGACCAGAGGTGTCAATGGCAATTTCGGCATCAATCAGGTCTGGTCCTATCCTCAGGCCAGCGGGAGCTTGACTGTATCCAATAGCACCGGCACGCCCGGCGATGATGCAAAGGGCAAGTTGCTCTCTCAAAACATCATCACACTCTTTGGCGTCTGAGGTGCTACAGCAAAAACAAAATGCAAAAAAAGCTCTGCCGATCCGGCATCTGGCAGATCTATTTTCCTTTTCTTGCAGTTCGGCTGGCCTGAACGGTGAATGGCAACAGTCCCCCTGCCAGCAATATGTCCCTCTGTCTATCTGATAGGTTCATCTTCAGGTTGATCTGCTTATTCTCAGCCTCAGCAAAGACCTCGTCCTTGCG
The DNA here is from genome assembly GCA_028679775.1 of Methanothrix sp. Taxonomy (GTDB): domain Archaea; phylum Halobacteriota; class Methanosarcinia; order Methanotrichales; family Methanotrichaceae; genus Methanothrix. The sequence goes on from JAJRAX010000185.1 coordinate 1,927, forward strand.
GGTCTCAAGGGCCTTGCGAATGCCCGGGATTTTAATCGCGATGCCTTCAGGCAGGCTGTCCCAATCGGATTCCTGGGCAAAGCTGAAGGGCACTATGCCAAAGTTGACCAGATTGGCGGCATGAATTCTCTCAATGGACTTGGCGATCACAGCTTTTACTCCAAGGTACATGGGGCAGAGTGCCGCATGCTCTCTGGAAGAGCCCTGGCCATAGCTCTGGCCGGCCACGATGATGTTATGCAGGCTGCTGTCGCGCAGAGCCGACGCCCGGCTGCTGAAATCCTTGTCTACGGGTTCGAAGACGAATTCGGAATATTTGGGCACATTGGACCTGTACTTGAGGCGGGAGCCAGCTGGCATGATGTGGTCGGTGGTCACCAGGTCTCCTACCCTTATGGTTACCTGACCTGAAATGTCTCCCGGCATGGGTCCGTTGACCGGCGGCTCGCCGATGTTGGGGCCGCGGCAGATCTTCGTTTCTTTTCGTGTTGTGGTGGGAAGTGGCGGAATAATCATGTTGTCATCGATCTCGAAATGCTCTGGCATATTAATTCTAGGGTAGTCTATTTTCAGGTCTCTGGGGTCGGTGATCTTGCCCGTAATCGCCGAGGCGGCAGCGACGACTGGGCTCGTCAGATAGACCCGCGCGTTTGCGGTGCCGGATCGGCCTTTGAAGTTGCGGTTACTTGTGCGAACCGACACTGAGTCTGTACAGGGTGACATGCTGTTGCCGATGCAAAAGCCGCAGGATGACTCCAGGATTCTGGCTCCAAAGGAGATCAATTTGTCAAGGCCGCCGTTCTTGGCGATGGAGCTGAGCACCTGTCGCGATCCAGGAGCAATGCCGAGAGATACGCCAGCCGGGAGATGTCTTCCCTGGAGCATCGTCGCCGTCATCATGAGGTCTACATAGGATGAGTTGGTGCATGAGCCGATCATCACCTGGTCCACAGGTAGATCGAGGTCTCTGATCCTGACTACGTTTCCAGGGCTGTGGGGCGCTGAGGCGAGTGGCTCGATCTCGCAGAGGTCTATCTCAAGGGTGCGGTCGTAGACTGCGTCTTTGTCCGCGGCCTGGGGTGTCCACTGTTCTTCTCTTCCTTGTGCCTTGAGGAATCGTCTGGTCTCTTCGTCGCTTGGAAAGATGGATGTGGTGACGCCGGTCTCAGCTCCCATGTTTGTGATGGTTGCTCTCTCTGGAACTGTGAGCTGGGAGATTCCTTCACCGGTGTACTCGCAGACGCAGCCGATGTTTCCTTTTGTGCTCAGGATCGAGAGGACTTTTAAGACGACGTCCTTGGCTGTAGCCCAGGGGGCAAGACTGCCGGTGAGATGAACGTTGATCACTCGTGGTGCCGTCAGGTAGTATGCGCCGCCGCCCATGGCCACTGCAACATCTAGCCCCCCAGCTCCGATGGCCAGAGAGCCAACTCCTCCTGCGGTCGGCGTGTGGCTGTCAGAGCCGAGGAGTGTCTTTCCAGGTCTCGCGAATCTCTCCAGGTGGACCTGGTGGCAGATGCCGTTACCTGGTCTTGAAAAATAGATGCCGTACTTCTTCGCGATGGACTGCAGGTACGCGTGATCATCTGCGTTCTCGAATCCTACTTGGATGGTGTTGTGGTCTACATAGCTGACGGAAAGCTCGGTGGCGATATCGGAGAGTCCCATTGACTCGAACTGAAGATAGGCCATGGTTCCCGTCGCGTCCTGGGTGAGGGTTTGATCTATCTTAATGCCAATCTCTTTGCCTGGCTCGTAGGAGCCGTCCGCGAGGTGTTGTCTCAGGATTTTTTCAGTCAATGTATAGCCCATAAAATGCCTCCAGCAGGCGTAATAATCCTCAATTATTGATCTCTTATTGTGGATTATGATGATATTAAAACTAAGCGATATTATCCTTTTTGTTAATTTTATTCACAGTGCTTATAAAATTCTCATGCGCTATCTTTAAATAGCCTTTGCGTGTTGAAGGGAAAGCCGATGTGGTGAGTTCGAGGGCGTTCCTCAAGATCTCCGATCAAACTCGGGGGGCTTGGGAGGAGCGAAACCTTTAAATACGAACTTCGATCACAATGGCTGCCGAAAAGAGTACCGTTTTCCGGCCTCATTCCGCGAATACCCCTGAAATTGATTCACGGGTAAGCCTGAATGGGCCGA
>JAJRAX010000186.1 GCA_028679775.1 Methanothrix sp.
GATGCCTCAGGAAGCGCGCAATAATCGTGTTTACCCTATGAGTCTCGCGCCCTAACCAGCTAGGCCACCCCGGCACGGCATAGTCCCTCGATTGAATTGTTAAATAAGGTTTGTGCTTACCAGGCCCAAAGGCGCGCCAGAACGGCGCCGCAGACCAGGAAGGGAAAGAGCCATCTTTTAGTAACTGCAAATAAGAGCAGGACGACCATGCCTTCTGATATAACAGGCTCAGTAAGCAATACCCTTTCGGGAAAGACCATAGTAATAGGAGTCACAGGCAGCATCGCAGCCGTGCGCGTGGTGGACCTCATTCGCGACCTGATCCGGCGCGGCGCGGAGGTTCACGCTGTGATGAGCGCCGCGGCAGAACAGATACTGCACCCATACGCGCTTGAGTATGCGACAACCCACCCAGTGATCAGAGAGATCACAGGAAAGGTAGAGCACGTCCAATTCTGCGGTGTGGGGGGAGTTGCGGATCTCCTGCTCATCGCCCCGGCTACAGCCAACACCATCGGCAAGATTGCTGCAGGAATCGATGACACACCAGTGACGACCTTTGCCACCACAGCCTTGGGCAGTGGCAAGCCGGTAGCAGTCGTGCCAGCCATGCACGAGGCCATGTACCGGCACCCTGCTGTTTTGAAGAACCTTGAAACCCTGCGTGAGATGGGCGTCCTGCTCATCGATCCTCGCCTGGAAGAGGGCAAAGCCAAGATCGCTGACAATGCGACAGTTGTGTTGGAGGTGGAGAGGATTCTGGGTCCCCGCGACCTGACCGGCAAGAGGATTGTTATCACCAGCGGCTCCAACGCCGAGGCAATCGATCCCATCAGAATCCTCACCAACCGGGCCTCAGGCAAGACCGGCATAGCCCTGGCCCTGGAGGCCAGGAGAAGAGGCGCGGAGGTGGTGCTCATTCATCGCTTTCCACAGGACATTCCTGTGCGCCAAATCTTTGCAGAGAGCAACCAGCAGATGCTGGATGCGGTCCTGTCGGAGCTAGAAAAGGGCTGCGACGCCCTGATCAGTGCTGCCGCTGTGGCCGACTACACACTGAACCCGCAGGAGGAGAAGATAAAGTCCGGCATGGAGCTGACGCTTCGCCTCACGCCTACAAAAAAGATCATAAAAACTGTCCGAGAGGCCTACCCACGCCTCAAGATCGTGGGCTTCAAGGCCGAGACCGGTGTCAGCGAGAAGGAACTCTTGGCCAGGGCAGAGAAGTCCATGCAGGGCACGGGACTCGACTTCGTGGTGGCCAACGACGTCTCTTCAGGCGGCATGGGCACCGACGACAATCGTGTGATCATCATAGACCGCCAGGGGCACCGCCAGGAGGCTTCCGGAAAGAAGAGCGAAATTGCCAGGACGATCATCGGTTCTCTGGTGGAGGTTCTATGAGCTTTTCAAAAGCCTGGGTCCCATCTCACATCACAGGCTTTTTTAGAGCCCATAGAAAAGATGATCCCCACCACTCCGGCTCTGTAGGCGCCGGCCTCTGCCTCGCACTAGGGGCTACTACTACCATTCAACCCGCTCCGGAAATAGATGAGACTGAGATCCTTCTCAATGGCGTGATCTCTGAGGCACCGGTATCCAGATTCGTGGCCGAAAAGCTGGCTGGAGGAGCAGGCCCGGTCCGGATTAGAACCGAGCTTGAGATGCCCTTTGGTGCGGGCTTTGGAGCAAGCGGGGCTGGAGCTCTGGGTGCTGCATACGCCCTGAACTCCTGCTTTGATCTGGGTCTCACCGCCAACCAGGCTGCGGCAGTAGCTCATGAGGCGGAAGTCACATTCAAAACGGGTCTTGGCGACGTTATAGCCCAAAATTCGGGCGGTCTCGTGGTGCGGCTTCATCCGGGAGCACCGGGAACGGGAATAATCGATCGAATACCTGTACCTCCTCTTGCCATCAGCTACGTGGTAAATGGCCCAATCTCCACTAAAGATGTCCTCACTGACGCGAATGTGATGAAAGCAGTCAACACTGCCGGAGAGGCGGCCCTGAAGGATCTCTTGAAGAAGCCCACGTTTGCCAATTTTATGCGCCTCTCCAAGAGCTTCACCCTGCAGTCTGGCCTTGCCAGCGACTGGGCTCTGCAGGCCATCGAGGCTGTGGAAGCTGAAGGGGGTCTCGCCAGCATGATAATGCTTGGAGACGCGGTCTTTTCCTGGGGCGGAGCTGCTGCCTTGCAGGACTTCGGAGAGGTTCATACTACTACCATTTCACAGAGAGGTGCTAATCTTGACTGAAATTCCCAAATCCCATCCGCGATATGCGTCACTGGTCGCACGCGAGCGCGTGGCCGAGGGCGTGAAAAGAGGCTACACCAGCAGCCAGGGGCTGATCGCCCAGGGCAGAGGCGAGTGCTTCGACTACCTGATCGGCGAGAGGACCACTTCATCGGCCAAGTCAGCTATCAGAGCGGCTGCTGCCATGCTGCTTCTTGCACGGCGTCCGGCCTTGAGCGTCAACGGCAATGTGGCGGCGCTTGTTTCTCGGGAGATGGCAGCATTGGCTGCTGCGCTAAAAATCCCCCTGGAGGTCAACCTCTTCCACCGCTCCGAGGAGAGGGTGAAAAAGATCGCGGACCTACTGAGAGAGAAGGGTGCTGCAGAGGTCTTGGGCGAGAGGCCTGATGCTTCGGTTCCGGGCCTGGATCATGCCCGTGCGCTTGCGACTAGGGGCGGGATCTTCGACGCAGACGTGGTACTCATACCTCTCGAAGATGGCGACCGCTGCGAGGCTCTGGTGGCAATGGGAAAGAAGGTGATAGCCATAGACCTCAATCCCCTCTCCAGGACGGCCCGAAAAGCGACGGTGAGCATTGTAGACAATATCATCCGGGCGGTTCCTCATTTAACTGATGAGGTTACCAGGCTCAGGTCAATGCCGCGGGCAGACCTGGAGAAGATGGTAAACGAGTATGATAACGAAAAAGTGCTGCGCCAGGCGGTGCAGGAGATACAGGATCACCTAAACAGACAGTCTCAGCAGGATACGAGATAGGCTTGCCTTAATGTGACTGACAAGGGCGATCTTTGATCTCTCTTTTACGTCTTCGTTCCCGGAGAGAATCTCTTCATGAGCCGTTTCATGTTCATCTTGCCGGCCCCGCCCCTCATGCCCTTGATCGCCTTTTGCATGGCCTGATGGGATTTGAGAAGCTCGCGGACCAGATCAGGAGAAGCGCCACTGCCACGCGATATGCGCTTGATACGCGATGCGGTTATCACCTTTGGGTCCTCAAGTTCAGCAGAGGTCATGGAGTCCATGACAACCCGGTATTTATCCAGGCGATCTTTGGTCATCTGGTACTCTTTGTCAGATAGCTCCATGCCCAGGCCCCCCAGTGGCAGCATCTGCATGATCTGCTTTAGAGGCCCAAGCTTGTTCATGGCCTCCATCTGCTGGTACATGTCCTTGAGGGTGAACTTGCCCCGCATGAGCGACTCTACGTCCACAGGGTTGTCGGTCTGCACTTCCTGAGCCTTCTCAATCAGGGTCTTGATGTCACCCATGCCAAGCATTCGGGATATGAAACGGTCCGCCTCGAACCGCTCCAAATCGGCGGGCGTCTCGCCCACTCCGATAAAGGCAACCGAGGTCTTGGTCTCGGCCACTGCCGAGAGCGCTCCGCCTCCTTTGGCTGTGCCGTCAAGCTTTGTGATGATGACGCCAGTGATCTGGACTGCCTCATTGAAGGCCCGGGCCTGCTCGGAGGCCTGCTGGCCCAAAGCTGCGTCCATCACCAGGAGCTTCTGCTCGGCATTGACCACTGCATGAATGTCCTTCATCTCCTGGATGAGGTCCCCCTCCAGAGCATGCCTGCCGGCAGTATCCACGATTCTCACATCGTATTTCTTTGTGGCCTCCAGTCCGGCCCTGGCCACCGCAGGGGCATCAGGATTGCCTTTGTCTCCGAAAAAGAAGATTCCCTGCCGCTCACACAGCGCCTTGAGCTGGTCAAAGGCTCCTGCCCGGAAGGTATCGGCGCAGATGACAGCGGTACGCAGTCCCTTTCGCTGAAAGAAGGTTGCAAGTTTCGCAGCAGTTGTGGTCTTTCCCGAGCCCTGCAGGCCCACCAGCATGATGTTCTGCTTTTTTAGGGGAATGTCCGAGCCGCGGCCTACCAGGTTGATCAGCTCCTGATAGACTATGTTGATGACATGCTCGCGAGGGTTCATGCCCGCCGCAGGCTTCTCATTGAGGGCTCGCTCCTTGATGGTATTGGAGAGCTGCATCACCAGCTTGACATTTACATCCGCCTGCAAGAGAGCCCGCTGGATCTCTCGCACTGCATCGTCTACCAATGACTTGTCGATCTTGTTCGCCGACGCAATCTTCTTCAGAGCATTGCGCAGCGATCCGCCTAAGTTTTCCAGGACCATAGTGCTTCAGGCTTTAAGCGTCAGCAAACCATATAAAAATGTTCCTTGGCGAGGAGGAGAAGTTCCGGGCGGCAAACGAAATCTATGTGTTGATCCGAATTGCCTCAAAGGCAATCTTTATAGAGGAGAACATCTCTTCCAGGGTGACGGCAGAGGAGAAGTTACCAACCGATAAAGGTTTAAATCAGATCGACACTACGTGGTGACGCCAAATATACTGCGCCAAGGTGGCGGAGCGGCTACGCAAATGCCTGCAGAGCATTACCACTCCGGTTCGAATCCGGACCTTGGCTTTTATTTTCTGAAGTTTCTGGCTTAAAAGCACTTCATTCGTTCCCGGAGGCCACTGATCATATCATCCGAGCCGTACCCCATATCCAAGAGGGAGCAGTGCAATGAATTATTGAATAATATGCAAGACATATTTTAGGGAAAAGCTTATATTGTCTCAGGATATTTCATTACAGTCCTAATTATTCAGGGGGATTAATCAGTTTTGAGCAAAGCAACGGGCTACGACGCAAGCCAAATTCAAGTTCTTGAAGGCCTTGAGGCAGTCAGGCGCAGGCCGTCCATGTACATCGGCAGCACAGACACTCTAGGGCTGCACCACCTGGTCTATGAGGTGGTGGACAACAGCGTGGACGAGGCCCTGGGAGGATATGCCAAAGAGATCAACGTCACCCTTCACACCGACGGCAGCGTCAGTGTGACGGATGATGGTCGCGGCATTCCCGTAGACAATCATCCCCAATTCAATCGTCCCGCCCTTGAGATAGTGATGACCGTGCTGCATGCCGGAGGCAAGTTCGACCACGAATCCTACATGGTCTCCGGAGGCCTGCACGGCGTAGGCGTCTCAGTGGTCAACGCTCTGTCCGAATGGATGGAGGTCGAGGTACACCGGAACAACCGCATCTACCGTCAGCGTTATGAGCACGGCAATGTGGCCACAGAGGTCACTGTCGGAGGTCACTCAGACCACACCGGCACCTCAGTCACATTCAAGCCGGACGGGACAATCTTTGAGGACACCGAGTACAGCTTCGATACACTTTCCTCTCGTATCCGTGAGATGGCATTTCTCAATAGGGGACTGAAAATAACCATCAAGGACGAGAGAACTGACAAAGAGAACGATTTCTGTTATGAGGGAGGAATCATCTCTTTCGTGGAGTACCTCAACACCAACAAGGAGACTTTACATAAACCGCCCCTATACTTCTCGCGCAGCAAGAACGGAACTCAAGTAGAGGTTGCCCTCCAATACAATAACTCCTACAACGAGAACGTATTCTCTTTTGCCAACAACATCAACACCCGCGAGGGCGGAACTCACCTCATGGGGTTCCGAGCAGCTCTCACAAAGACGGTCAACGAGTACGCCCGGGATAACAAGATCTTCAAAACCGAGACCAAGCTGGGAGGCGAAGATCTCAGGGAGGGACTCGTGGCTGTTGTCAGCGTCAGGCTTCCCGATCCGCAGTTCGAGGGCCAGACCAAAACCCGACTTGGCAACAGCTCCATCCGGGGCCTGATCGAGTCCCTGGTATCGGAGGGCCTGGGCGAGTACTTCGAAGAGAACCCAACAGTCGCCACCACCATCGTCGAGAAAGCTGGAGAGGCTCTGCGCGCCCGCGAGGCCGCGAGAAAGGCCAAGGAACTGACCCGGAGAAAGAATGCTCTCGGCTCAGGCGGCCTGCCAGGCAAGCTCGCCGACTGCTCCAATAACGACCCAACGAAATGCGAGATATACATCGTTGAGGGAGAATCGGCAGGCGGAAGCGCGAAGCAAGGCCGAAATCGCCATTTTCAGGCCATACTGCCTCTGCGCGGCAAAATCCTGAATGTCGAGAGGGCACGGCTGGACAAGATCCTCAAGAACGCCGAGATCCGAAACATGATCGTGGCCTTCGGGACAGGCATTGGAGATGACTTCGATATCTCTAAGGCCAGATACCACAAGATAGTGATCATGACGGATGCCGATGTGGACGGCTCGCACATTCGCACGTTACTTCTGACATTCATCTACCGCTACATGAAGCCGCTCATCGAGGC
>JAJRAX010000187.1 GCA_028679775.1 Methanothrix sp.
GCCCCCTGAAGGGAGCGGGTCTTCTAACGTTGGGGTAAAGGGGTAGAGAAGACCCATCTCCTTCAGGGGCATGGGAGGAAGTCACTGGAACTAATCCCTCATTCAGCCAAGCATAATTCTCTTTTCCGGCAGATTCGATCTATCGAGCAATTGACCTCTGGCTCCACGAGTAAGGCTTTAACTGAATTCACAGATGGCAGCTCTTTTATGCTATCCAATATCCTTTCGAGAGATGCGATGCCAGCGGACTCTAAAACCATAAAGACATCATGATCTCCGAAGATATGATAGAGACTCTTTACTCCGTTGACTTCCTTGAGAGCGCGGAATACATCCTTTTCTTGGCCTGGGACAGCCTTAATCAAGACGATGGCTGCAACGCCAGCATGGCGATCTTCATTAAGCTTTAACATGTCCTAACTCCTAAGAAGGTATTATCTCTTACGACGCTGCATATTCCGGATACTGGACAGATGTGGCAGTGCAATGCCAGTGATTCGAGGGAGTTTTGGCCCAGTCCAGTTCCTTTAAGCTCTTCGAGGCATCTCTCGCGCTCGATAAAATCATCCTCAGTAATGCTGTAAACAGTCCATAACCTATCAGGGAACATAATAATCATCTCCAATATCATCCCTAAAAATTAATGGGAGGATTTTAAGCTAAAAGCCGAAAGCCTCCTTCATAATCGAGAAGATCTGAGTGTTGTCGAGCTTGCCGTGGCCCACCTTTTCTGCACCCGGCCCTGAGGCCATGATTGGAACATCAACAGCAGTGTGAGTAGCCTCTTGCATCTCCGTTATGAAATCATATCTGGGTCCTGGAGTCTTGGCAGTGCCGGAGGCGAAGATCGGATCGATACTGCCTGCCTCATACTCCTCTAAATTCTCCGGCTGCAGGACCAATCCGCCGCATTCATGATCTGCGGTTACTATTACGAGGGTCTGGTTATCATGAGAAGCGAAATTAAGGGAAGAATTGACAGCCTCATCAAAGGCCAGGGTATCTGCTGCCATCTTGCTCAAATTTCTCTCATGAGCGGCATGATCTATTCTGCCGCCCTCGACCATGAGGAAGAAGCCTTTGGGATTCGTGGATAAGATTTGGATAGCTTTTTTTGTCATATCTGCAAGGCTTGGCTCGGAATCAGGCGAGCAACTCCTCTCCAGCTCATAGAGCATATGGGAACTATCAAACAGGCCCAGGAGTCTTTCGGTCTTATTAGCATCTGCATCCTGAAAAGCGCTGCTATTATAGACTGCAACATATCCGTGCGACACGAATTCTGCAAGCAAGTTTCTGTCATCGGTTCTCTTGCCTGGTTTGCCTGCTGGATCTGTTTGATTCATTCCGACAAAATACTGGAGCCCTCCGCCTAAAATAACCTCCAAATCGCTCTCTAAGAGCTGATCGGCTATCTCGCTCTCATTGTCCCGGTTGTCCACATGGGCATAGAAAGCTGCTGGTGTCGCATGTGTGATCCTGGTAGTGGTGACAAGCCCGGTGGAGAGGCCCGCTTTTTCAGCCATCTCGAGGATTGTGGTCAGATTCTTGCCGTCCTTTTCTCCCTGGACGGCAGTGGCGTCCTGGCCGATTACACCATTATTGGTCTTATCACCTGATGCAATAGCAGTTGCCGCGGGAGCGGAGTCGGTCACAAAAGAGTTCGCGCTGTATGTGCTGACATAGCCGGACACTTGCATCCCATCCATAGATAATTCGACATCGCCGTACTCCGAGAGATTCCCACCGGCTTTATCTATTCGAGCCAATGTCAGTTGAGGAAATCCCATGCCATCTCCGATAAGAAGAATGACATTTTTTGCGGTCTCTTGCCTTTCGATTATATCCTCAGCCATGCCTGCAGGGATTAAAGACGTAAATATGGCAAAAGATAAAAGAAGGCCTGTCAAGAGCGATTTAGATTCCATTTTCATAACACCATGACTGGATTGTATGGCTGCCATATATTTTTTGTCAAAATAGAATATAGATTTTAGAGAAGAACTATTCTAAAAAATAATCTATATAGATTCCAAGTTGCGGTTGCCTGAGATCCCATGAATAAAAATGCCGACATCATTGATACAGACATAATAATACTAACTATCCAATTTTATAACCTGCACCCAGAACGACTTTCTTAAGGTCTTCCAGAGTGAGTTTTTCAGTATCGTAATCCACATAGGCAGTCTTCTTTGCCAGATCAACCCTGGCCGAGGCGACGCCTTCCAAATTCCCAAGAGCCTTTTCAACAGCCGCAGAACAGCCGCCGCATGCCATTCCTAGAACCTTCAGTTCCACCTTTTGATTTGCTGCCATAATCTGAATCATCTCCATGTTCGCTTGATGTAGTTCATCATCCCTCCAAGTATAAACTGCTTTTCCGGGCAGCGGGGACCAGGGACATCTGAAAATAGATTTGAAAAAGCGAATCAGCAATCGAAAAAAAGTTTTAAAAATTTTATTGAGGCAGCAGAACCGCTGCTGCCTGAAGTGCCCAGTTGACGAATTGTTCTGGGAAGACACCTATCCAGACGACGGCTAACATTGTCAGGACAAGCGCCACCACATATCCATTCTTCTCTGGCATCTTAGAGCCGGCCGGCTCCTTCAGATACATGTAGCTGATGATCTTCAGGTAGTAGACCAGCGACAGAGCGCTGTTGAGGATGGCAAGGACAGCCAACCAGACGAGACCTGAATAGATGGCCGAGCTGAAGAGAACGAACTTGCCAACGAATCCTGCCGTAGGGGGTATGCCCGCCAGCGCAAACATGAAGATAAGCATGCAAAACGCTGTGATGGGTGCCCTCTTGGCAAGACCTGCATAGTTGGATATGTCATCCGGGTCGGTATCGCTCCCCTTGGGGACGTTGCTTGCAACCTGAGCCGTGCCGATGAATGCTCCCGTCTTCATGAGAGCGTGGCCCAGGATGAGCAGCAGAGCGCCCGCTATTCCCAATTGATCCGCCGGGAGCATGCCCAGGTTCAGCACATTGACCGGATCGGCTCCGTAAGCCGCTCCAACCACCACAAAGGCGATGGAGATGTAGCCTGCCTGAGCGATCGATGAATAAGCCAGGATGCGCCGCACGTTGTTCTGCCAGCAGGCGGCCAGATTGCCGAGAGTCATGGTCAAAGCCGCCAGGATGGCGAAAGCGAGGTACCACTCCATTCGCAGAGCTACCAGGGCGATGATGATCACCCTGAA
>JAJRAX010000360.1 GCA_028679775.1 Methanothrix sp.
CAATGTCAGCCGCCTTCATCGAGTCGCGGACGTGTTCCGGGTCCCGTCCGGCGGGGATCGGGATGACCGTGGGACCTTTCGAAAGCACCCAGGCGATGGTGACGGCGTGGGCGGAAACCCCGTGCTCTCGGGCGATGGGTACGAGCACCGGGTTGTTAGGCAGTTTCTTGTTGAGACGCCCGCCCCCGACCGGGCTGTAGGCCAGGAAGCCGATTCCATTTCTGGAGCAATGGTCGACCACGCTGCGGCCGAGGAGATGCTCGGGTTTGAGGGCCTCACGGAAGAAGGGGTTCAGGCGGTTCTGCACTGTTACGACGGTCACCATCCGCGAGGCCTGCTCGATCTGCTTCACCGAGACGTTCGATAGTCCGATCCAGCGGACCTTTCCCTGTCGTTGCAGCTCCGCGAACGCGCCATCGCTGTCCTCGAAGGGTACGGCCGAATCGGGGGCGTGATACTGATAGAGGTCGATCCGGTCGACTCCGAGCGCCTTGAGCGAACAGTCGCAGGCGGTGCGGATATGTTCGGGCCTGCCGTCCCGTTCCCAGCGGCCGTCGGGTCTGGTCAGGCCTGCCTTCGTGGCGACAACGATCCCTTCCCGGGACCCGGGCCAGCTCTTCAGCGCCCTGGCGATCAGTCGCTCGTTGTGGCCGATGTCGTTGTCATCGAGGCAATAGACGTCGGCCGTGTCGATGAGTGTCGCGCCCGATTCGAGCGCCGCATGGATGGCGCGGATCCCCTGCTCTTCGGGGGGCCGCCCCGAAATGGAGATCATCATTCCGCCGTAGCCGATTGCCGAGACCGCGGGAGCGCCGGGACCGAGTCGTCGTGTCTGCATTGAACGCAATCTAGGCGGACCAGCGGCCTCAGCGCTTGATGCGGGATCCCACCGAGATCGCCCCGTCGCCGAGCACCACGAGTGCCAGCGCACCGGTGAGCAGCAAGCCTTCCAGCTCGAACGCTTTGTGGGAAGGAAGGCTCGCCGTCACGATCGCGACCACCATTTCGATGGCCATGCAGGCGGCCCAGAACCGGCTCAGGAAGCCGAGGATGAGGCAGAGCGCACCGACGGTTTCGACCGCGATCACCACCGTTGCCGCAACACTGGGCAGGGGGATCCCCAGGGTTCCAAAGAAGCCCGCGACTCCACGCAGCCCCGACTGCAGCTTGCTGGTCCCATGGATGAGAAACACGATCCCGACACCGAAGCG
>JAJRAX010000188.1 GCA_028679775.1 Methanothrix sp.
ACGCGAGCAGTGTGACTATCGGATGGATCCTCGCGCTCTTCATGGCCAGATGAGGTCGCAGCACGTTCTCAGGTATCACCATAAGCACCACGGTTCCGAATACCAGGATTATCAGGAAACGAGCCATATCCCCGATGAACAGATAATAAAGAGCCATAGGGATAAACACGATGGGCGGCCCAAGCATCGGGATGAGCGTGAATATTCCAACGATTGCCCCCAGCACAAATGGATAAGATACTCCAAGCATTGAAAAGCCTATGGCCGCCAAGGCGCCGCTTAACATGGATGTGGAGAAGTAGACTGTGAAAAGAGTGGTATAGATGCTGTTGAGCTCCTGGAGGAAATTCTGGACAATTGCCTGCTTTGGCCCAGGAACCAGCTCCACAGCCTTGACAATGAACTCTTTGCCGTCTATGAGAAGATAGTACGTGAAAAATACAACTACGATCAACTGGGCGAAAAGGACAGGCAGATTTGAGGCAAAAGAAGTAAGCTCTCGCTGCACAATTGGAAAAAGCCAGGTTGCAATCGTGACAGGGATATCGCTTATCTCCTGCACATATTTCACAATTGTGTCGTTTACGTAATCATAAACCCATACAGGAAGAGTGCTCTTGGCCCATGAATCAGTCTCCTGGGTGATGATGGTAAACTGGTCGCTGGATAAAACTCCCGATCTTTCCAGATTGGATATCTCCACCAGCAGCACAGTGGTGATTCCCAGAAGGACTGCCAGGATAAATATGAATACTATCATTATGGAGAAAAATGAAGAGATCTGTCTCTGCCGGGTCAGGCCGAGGAATATTGCATAAAGCGGCTTGAGAAGAAATACCAGGACAATGCTCAGCAAAATCGTTGTAAGGAAATCCTTGGTCAGGTAGACTGTTGCCAGAAATACCAGGAATATCAGGGCTCCTGCAGCCATGTCAAAGCGACGGTGCAGTTCCATGAGATTGGATCTGCACTCTTGACAGTATAAGCTTTTCCTCAAACCTAGCTGACGTCCTTTTTCAGTGTCTTGGTCATCACCATCTTCATGGCCCCTGCATATTCGTCCATCTCCTGGCAGAGGACATTCCAGCCCTTGGCACGATAAAATCCCATGGCCCGGTCGTTATCTCTGAAGCATTCCAGCTTTGCAGTCTCATGCCCTGATTTCGCAAGCTCGGCCTCAACGATATCCAGCAGAGCGCCACCAATGCCATTTCGTTGATGGTCAGGATGGACCCAAAGAAGGGCTACCTTGTCATCAAGGGCCGCAGCAACTGCCACAATCTCCGCCTCTTTTTCAGCCACGATCATCTTTTGCCATAGCAGGTTGACGTCGCTTCTGAGCCGGTCACCTTCGATCCAGGGCATCAGCCTATCTCTGGGCAATATCTGACCGTAGACCTCAACAATCGTCTCCTTGATAAGCTTGATCAGATCCGGGACGTCTTCTAAAACAGCCTTTCTGAATTCCAATTCTGCCATACTGCAGTCTTACATTGACCCATCAGTTAAAGATTTTCACCAACCAGCTTTCCGTCTATTCCCACAACATGGATCTTTACGGGCACATCTTTTCCAGATCGCTTTACGGCTTCGCCAACGAGCGCCACAAGCTGTGAGCAGCATGGCACAGTCATATGCAACACTGCGATGTCCATAATCAAGTTCTGCCTGAGGATCTCAGCCAGCTTTTCGACAAAAGGTCCGGTATCGTCAAGCTTCGGGCAGCCCACCAGGACCACTCGGCCCTGGATGAAGTCCTTCTGGATCTCCGGGTAGGCAAAGGCTGTGCAGTCTCCCGCCACCAGGAGATGAGCGCCCTTTAGGTACGGGGCCCACGGTTTGACGAGGCTCATCTGGATTGGCCAGCCGCATAGCTCGTTTTCTCCGGGTTCGCCCTTCTTGGTCATATCGTGCCGGGAATCGTTTTGGCCAGAGGGACAGGGCCCAGGGGACTCTTTGAGGCTGATTGGCCTCGTGCAGGGGCTGACGAAATTAGCGGATTCTCTTTCTGCCGGATCTCTTTGTCTGTGAAATGGCTTGACTGTCGCGGTTTGCTTATGCGCTCTTGCCGCGCACTCATCAAACTGCTCTGCATCCCTCTCCTCAATTTTTAAAGCGCCTTGTGGGCAGACGGCGAGACAGGCCCCCAGGCCGTCGCAGAAGCTGTCGCTCACCACCCGGGCCTTTCCGTCCTTCAATTCTATAGCGCCCTCAGCACATGCGGTGATGCACTCGCCGCAGCCGTTGCAGAGGCTCTCGTCGATCTTGATGATTTTTCTCATTGCCTTTCTATTATGCGTTCCATCCATAAAAATGCCATTCATCTAAAAAAGTGGGTGCCCAAAACTATGGCGCATTCAGCCATGATTGAGCGTATATCGTCCAGTAGTCTGCACCGCATCTTCCTTCAGATATCGCCTTCGCGTCGCAGGTTGTGCCGTCCGGGAAGACGCACATGGCGATGTCACCGTAAGGAGTGTGAACGCTCTTCATGCGTCCTCCACTGCTCCGGCAAATGTCTTGCACAGATGGAGTTCCCGTGCTCCCGGTAACGATCGCATATCCTGGGACGATATTAGGCGAGAGGCTCGGGCCGCAGGATCCATTATAGAATTCGTTTGCGTCGCACCAGCTATTATCCGGGAACGAGCAGATCCCCTGGCCGCCGTTAAGCGATGGAGAGGTCCTGTACAGATATCCGGAACTCACGCAGTGGGTTCGAGCGGAATCAGTTGATACCTGTGCAGTGACGCAGCATACCGTGGCCAGGCAGAAAAGAGCCAAAATACTGAGCACGGATAAAATCCCCGCAGCCGGACAGGTCATTTTGGATTGTGTCATGTCTCAGTCCTCCAATTAGGGCTCCACCAGTCCGAATATTGCCCATCTCCAGTCAGCTCCTTGCATGCGATAGGATGAATTTTTCGCTTCAGAAGGAAGCTCTATTTGAACAGGCTGGCCGAAACCGGTGTAGTCGGTAGTCTCATGCAAAGTCGACTGTATTGTGAAGTTCTGTTCAGATATGTTGAGAATGGCCGGATCGAGGGTGAGACTGGAATCGATCTTGAGTCTTCTCAAGAGTGAATCGTTCTTTGAAACCCATGCCGTAACTGAGACGTCTGAGTTCTCGATAATTGAGGTATTCTCGAAGTTAAAGTCCGCGACATCGAGTTCATCCGGCAGAGGGAACGGAGAGGCGAGGTACGAGGCAAATATCTGAGTGCCAAGGATTGCCTTCTGGATCAGGGCAATGGGCTCAGCCGCGAGCATGTAGCAATCTTCGCCATCAATCTCTTCAGATCCAGTAATAGTAATATCCGAGTAGTTCAAGAGTTCAACCTGTCCGGGAAGATCATTATAATCATCCATGACTGCCTGAGAATCGTTGAGGATGAACTGCGTCCAGTTGTCTCCCTCTTTCCAGTACTCGGTGCCGTTTATGAGGTATCCTTGCCAGAGGATCACATCCCCCGTTCCGGTGTCCTTGAGCTGATGGCTCCACCAGCCGGACTTTGCAGTCAGGTTAACCTTTCCGTCTGTTGCCTTAGCTGCCTCGAATATGTCCTGCAGGGATTCGTTTCTGTAGACAATATCGCTCTCTGCCATCCGCGAGTAATCATAGGATGCGACCTCATCCGCAGATTTTATCATCGTCTGCTTTAGCTGATCAATGCTGGCATCCTCTGCAAAAGCAGTTGATAAAAGCAGCAGGAAAGCCAATACGATGATCGCCGAAAAATTCTTCATGCAAAACCTCCGGATGTATATGCTCCAGAAAGAGCTATAAATGTTAGCATGTTTCAGACTGGGAAAGAACCAGAAGAGTTATTAATAAAGAAATAGAACAGGATTGAAAGAATCATACAAAGAATAATAATAGGAAAATAGATATGGTTAGATTTAATGTTAATAAGTTATTTTTATTAATTC
>JAJRAX010000361.1 GCA_028679775.1 Methanothrix sp.
ACTTGCCTCCTTGCTGTAAACTTTGAGCGGTTCACAGCTTGGAGGCTTTCTTATATTCCCGGAATTGTCAAACTCCGGGAGTCCTCCGGCAGAGCCGGAGGATTACTCAGAAGAATTTATGCGGATGGCCTGTCGATAGGCATCGATAGCGTCATTGTAACGTTTGAGGCTGAGATAAGAGTTCCCGAGGTCGCGCCAGGTTCCGGTGTTATCCTCCGGATTGATCCGGATGGCATGAAGGTAGGCATCTATGGCGTCATCGTAGCGATTGAGGTTGTGGTGAGCATCCCCAAGGTTAGACCACACAGCGGCATTCTCTGGTTCGATATGGACGGCTTGGCGGTAGGGTTCTATGGCGTCGCCGTGACGATTGAGGTTGCGGTAAGCAAGCCCAAGGAAAGACCATGCCTCGGCATTTTCAGGGTTGATGCCTACGACTTCGCGGCAGGCTGCGATCGCAAGATGGGCTTCAATGGCATCATTATCCCTGTAGAGAGGATTGATATAGCGAAAAGCGTCCACGATGTGAGACCATGCGCCAGCATCCTCCGGATCAATTTTCAGGGCTTGGCGATAGGCTTCAACGGCGGTATCAATACACACGACTTTGCCGTATGCCTCGACGGCATCATCGTGGCGCTTGAGGTCATCGTTAGCGCTTCCAGGTTTGCAGGCATCCTCCGGATTGATGCACACGACTTTTCGGTAGGCACCGATGGCCTCTTCGTAACGACCGAGCCAAAAATAAGTGCTCCCGAGGTTATACCAAGTGCAGGAATTTTTCGGATCGATACGTAGGGCTTCACGGTAGGCTTCGATCGCGTCATCGTAGCGATACAACTTGATGCAATTCTCCCCGAGGCGAAACCAGGCGTCACCATGCTCAGGAGCGATACGCACAGCTTTTCGATAGGCTTCAATGGCGGCATCGTAACACGAGATTTCGTCGTATGCACACCCAAGGCTGTACCATGCTCCATCATCTTCCGGTCTGATCCGCGCGACTTCTCGGTAGGCTTCGACGGCTACATCGTAGTAATTTTGATATTGCCTGGGAGAACTGATCTCGACGCAAAACGCCCCAAGGCGAGACCAGGCGTTCGCATCATCGGGATTGATGTTCGCAACTTTACGATAGGCATATATGGCGGCATCATGGCGGTGGAGTTTGTTGTAAGGGTCGTCCCCGAGGTCGTCATCGTGACGGTTGAACTCGGCGTAAGCATCGCCAAGGCGCGACCATGCGTCGGCATTTTGGGGCTCTCTTCTTTTCCACCACCTGCACCATTCTATTAGCCCTTGCCAATCTTCCGTCTCATGCAGATAAGCGGCTCGATTCCTCCATTCGGTCCGGCTACGATGCTCGGTGGCCACGTTGACCGCTGATGCAGTTTTCACGGCTCCCCCTTTGCTATTCAAGACGGCGACTGCCTTCATGCTCGCTCCCCTTCTGCCTTATGATAATTCTGAAGGGTTTATGTACCTGCTTTGTGAACTGGATAGCCGTCGATCCTGATTATGTCACACAATATAATGTCTATAGTAATCAATATCAACATATATTAGCTACTATAGGCTGTGGCACGTATCCCTCTTTTTGCTTATAAATCATGAGTAATTATGGGGGTGTAACGTGGCAGACGTAAAAAGGCTTATCGGTGATCGGATTCGTCAGCTAAGAAAAGCGAAAGGCTTATCTCAGGAAAAACTAGTGTACTGTTACAGTAACGGGTTTACAATGGGCGATCTTGTCCAAGATAGTGTCAACCTTTTTTGTCCAAACGAATGGTTTAGGATTCGCGTTGTTTATTTGGATAAATTCTTTGGTGGCCGCAACCAGATCCGATACGCTACTGAACACGCCACGCCGAATACGTTTGCGGGTGATCTCCCCAAACCAGCGTTCAACAAGATTGAGCCACGAAGACGAAGTCGGCGTGAAATGGCAATGAAAGCGGGGATG
>JAJRAX010000189.1 GCA_028679775.1 Methanothrix sp.
ATCACCAACATCGAGATCCCGTTATGCGTTGAATGCGAAGAGTCCCTGAAGGGACAGGTGGAGGAGCTTGCAAGGCTCAGGGCCATGCACCCTGAGGTCCAGATAGCCACATTGAACCTCCGGAAGAATCCCTACTCACGGGACGGCAGGTCCCTGGCCGAGAAATGGTGGAAGGTCAATGTCACCTGGCCGTGGGCTGAGGACATCGAGCCTTATGCCATCGGCAGCAAGTACCTCGACTACTGGAATGTGGATGGCGGATCATCCAATCCCACGCTCCTTCTAATTGACAAGAGCAGCAGCATTGCCGGGGTCTATCACGTCTACGGAGTAGGCAAGGGCGAGATTGACGGGGTCCAGAGCGCCGAGACGCTTTTCAGCAAGGTTAAAGACCTGGATGCCTCACGGTGGCAGGGCCTGGAGGGAGAGATCTCCAGGCAGGACGTCTCTGCCTTTGGCATGTTCTTGCTGGGCATTGTGACGTCTCTTGCGCCCTGCTCAATTGCTCTCATGATCGCTGTATTCTCGTATGTCATGACCATCAAGAGAAAGGACGAATACCTGAAGAAGAGCGTCTCCTCCTCCAAAGAGGGATTTATGATGGGAATAGCCTTCACATTAGGCATGGCCGCGGTATTCTTTGTTCTGGGGCTGTTCATCTCTCAGGTGGGCCTGATCATCCGCGACTCCCGGCTATTCGATCTTCTGGCCGGACTCATTATGATCTGTCTTGGCATCAGCAACATCAAGCCTCTTGAGGAGATCCTGGAGCCCATCACCTCCAGGATTCGGCCCGCCGGAGGTGAGTACTGCGAGACCAAGAAAAGCCTGCTACAGAGATCTGTTGAGGCATCTGTTGCTCTCTTCAAGCACTCTGCCTTTGTCGGAGCGTTTACCCTTGGAATATTCTTTGCCCTCGGCTGGGCTCCCTGTGCTCTCTCAATGGTTTTGCCGGTATTGATCTGGCTCGCGTCACAAGATGTTACTCCCCTGGCCGGAGGCATGATGCTCTTCATCTTCGGAGTGGGACATGGCGTGCCCATCATCCCCATAGCCACATTTTCGAGAGCTGTGGGCGGAAGGATCGGAGAGAAGTATGTCTCAATCGGTGCCTGGACCACCAAATTCTTCGGAGTGCTGGTGATAGCTGTGGGCGTGGTGTATGCTGCAAGGTATGCTGGAGTCTTGTTGTGGTAATATTATGTATCTATTTTTTAATCTTTTGCGGGCTTTTCTGCATAAGAACGTCCTGAAATCGCCAGTCCCTGTCTCCGTATTCCGAAACCTCTTTATAATCTTCACGACAACATGTTGTCATGAAAAATCATTTAGCTCTTCTATTAATCTCACTCATCTTGCTTTTGTCGAATCAGGCAGGTGCATCCTACTGGTTCCAGGTGATCAATGTAACTCCCATAGAAATGACGCCCAACAGCGAGGCCAACTTCACTGTATCCGTCAAGGGCCTGGGAAGCGAGAGGGCCTACGTTGAGCTGGTCTTCAAGAACATAACTGAAGGGCTGAACTTCACTTGCCCCAAGATGATTAAAAACGTCTATCCAGCCGGTGTTACCAAATACAACTGCTCTGTCAAGGTCGAAGATCTGCCTGAGGGCAACTATTCCTTTGTGGTGGACGTTGCTGCTCATAGCTCCCCATCTGGCAAGAAGACCGCATTCGTCAATGTGGTAACGGACGCAGGACCGTCAAAGGCTCAGCCCGAAGATGAGACAAATCCATCGCTGCAGGCAAATCGCGAGGTTGAAGTAGATGAAAACCGTCAGCCCCAATCCAGTATTCCCGCAGATAACACTACAGACAACCCTGCCAATAGCCCTGCCGATCAGGACGCACAGGAGTCGCCAGCGCCCGGAGCGGCTGCGGCAATTCTCGTCTTGATGCTTGTCATGAGACGGATGGGCAGATAGCGAGCAGAGATAGAGATCAAGAGAGACACCCGCTCTTTTTTTTGTTCCAATTTATTCTTAACGTGCAGTCCTGCAGGTTCATTTCAAGCTAAATTCACATAGCAGCGTTTATAGTCGCCCAAAACATTTTCATACTACTATTAACTAACCACATAGCAATATGAATTCAATCGTTAAAGTGGTCATGGCTCTATGGTTAAGCCTGATAATCGTGTCGATTGGAATGCCATTGGCTGTGGCCCAGTCGATTCAGTCCGGGGGCTCAGTTTCTTCCTCATCGCCCCAAATCTATGGCTTCAATCTCTCGCCTGAAGAATTGATCTTGGGTGACACGCCCCTTGCTGTTGCCCTGCAAGCTCATGTAGCAGATGATGATGGCGATATCGATTCAATTGAGGCTGTCTTCTCCAGCCCCTCAAAGAGCCAATTCAGGCGAGCCCTCATGAATCACACGAATCTCATATCCGGAGATTCCATGAACGGATCTTATGCCACGAACATGGATTTTTCCCAGTCCTGTGAGGTGGGTGTCTGGACTCTTGATTATCTCATTGCCTGCGATAGAGCCGGAAACTGCAGGAGAATTGATGCCGCTCTTGCCGGGAATCTCGGCTATCCGGTAAAGCTGCAGATCTCAAAAATATCGGATCCGGATTCTATCCTGGAGTCAGATGGGAGTTTCGCAGGCAATGACATCTTTCCAGATCCAAATGAGCTGCGGGGCTGGGCTGATTCTGATAATAGGTTTTCCGCTCAAAAGAAGATCATCATCAATAGCATATTCAATCGGCCAGCCATCTGCTGGCCGTGAATTTTACTCTTCTATCTCCCAGCCCAACCGCTCCTTGATAATAAGATAGCTCATCTCCGGGGGAATGGCACCAACCTCTGTGCAGATCAGGTCGATGTACTGGTGAGGTGTGACATCGAATGCCGGATTTCTCACTCTGACATGGCTGTACCGGGAATGGTCTGCCAGGACCTCTCCAGGCTCGCGCTCCTCGATTGTGACCAGCTCTCCCAGAATCGTCTGGGGACTGAACTTGTATGTCTCTGCGGCTACCATGAAGCTTGTCCTGGCCTCGTGGGCGAAGAGGGCTATCTGGGCCGTGCCGATCTTGTTGACCAGAGTCCCGCTGGCAGTTATCACGTCTGCTCCCACAACCACCAGGTCCACCTCATTCATGACGCTCCTTGCAGCCGAATCAACTATCAGCTCTGTCTCGACTCCCATTTGGTCCAGCATACCGATAGTGGTGATACCCTGAAATCTCGGTCGCGATTCAGTGGCTATCACCTTGATGCTCTTGCCGAGTTTGTGGGCGGCACTGATGACGGACAATGCCGCCAGTGAGTTGCAATGGGTGAGGATGACGTCTCCATCTCTGATCCTCTTGCTGCCTATCTGCCCGATCTTTTCCAGGGCCTTTTCGGAGTTCTCAATGAAGCGATTGGCATTAATGATCACAGACTCGCGGGCGGCTGCCAGGTCGTCTTTTCTGTACTTCATCACCATCCTTATGGCATTTGAGAGTGAAACCGCGGTGGGCCTGGTCTTGAGAAGGATATCGGCTGCCAACTCCATCCGTTGGTTGAAATCCTCAAGGCTCTTTGCCTCTTCTGTCTGGGAAAAGTCGCGCAAAGCTTTCGCTGCTGCTGTGGCAATTCTGCCGGCTCCTCTGATTTCCATGCTGCTGATCTTGGCAGAAATTTCAGTTACCCGATCAATAGGTTTCATCTGCTACCTATCTTGCCGGGTTAGGATAAATCCATTTTGCCATCCTTTTCAGGCTGCAAGCGGCGTCTTCTCTCCGAGATGTCGATATTCTGGTCCTGCAGGAGATCTTGGTCTGGCGGAGCGTCCGTGTTTGCCAGAGTTGTCCATTTCGGCCTCGCCCAGATAATTGACAATCTTATTCAGGCTGAGGGTGATCACATACTCTCTCATAAGTCCGCATTCTCCCTTCTTCTCAATCTCCTTAACCTCGATCCATCTTCTCTGCCAGAATAAAAACAACATTCTGCTGGCCTCAGTCTCTTCCTGTCCGTATCTTGCAGCTCTTTTTAGGGCTGCGTCCTCCTGGCCACAGAGCCTGGCGATCATTCTGGTGATGCTCTGCAGTTCACCCAGTTTTTGCAGATATTCGATGAACTCCAGGTATCTACTATCAAGTACCCTTGCTCTTTCCCTCATTGCTGCTACCCCTAAAATGTTTGTAATGTAGTCTCTCTTCGTATAAATAATCTTTTCATAAAATTTAATTTTTGATTTTCTTCTTCAGATATATTCTTTAAAACATTTATCGATTAATTGATCCTTAATTTTTCTTAAATACAGTTTCCTGTACATATTACCTGCAAAAGTTATTAATAGAATCGTGATCCAAATTAATTGGGGGTGTATACATTGGAGGCGAACGATCAGGAGTTTTTGCGCGCCATTCATGAAGAGAAGATCAGGACGCAAAATGAGCGCACGGAGCTTATCACCATGAAGCTTGCCTTTATCACCGTCCTCTTCGGAATCAGCTCAGTCAACGTGGGAATTGATTTGGAAGATATCTTCTGGTTGCTTTACTTCGTTCCCCTCGTGGCCATAAGCTATGATCTCTACATCATGTCCGCTGACTCCAGAATCAAGCGGGTGGGCACCTTTTTGGGCAGAAATCCTGTCTCCTTAGCCGGCAAGGCGGAACGAGAATGGGAGCGCTTTTGTTCTAACTTCCGGGATGTAATGGCACCTTCTGCCAATATGTTCTTCTCTGCCATAGTCACAATAGGTGCTGCTTTCTTCATTCATGCCCAGGGAGGATGGACTGAGAGAATCATGCGACTGTGGTTTGCAGTCTGGCTGGTGGGATCTCTTGCTCTCATTATCATTCTCTGGATGAGGCATCAGTCACTCATTAAAAATATCGGGGACTATGAACAATTTTAGGTCATGCAATGGTCGTGCCACTGACCTCACCAATTATCGTGATAAAGAAACCTTAATAAAAGCCTATGATCAAGATGGCAAGATACAATTTACAAGGATTATTCACGATCGGTGGGGTTTCTGATGACTATGAAGGAAAAAGAGATCAAGAGAGCTGTAAAAGAGGGATATGCTCGGATTGCAAAACAGGCTACGTCTAACTATTCTTCCAAAATCTGTGGTGAAGGCATCGAGATTCCTGAGGAGATCTGCAAGAGGATGGGCTACTCGGAAGAAGAGATATCGGCTGCCCCACCTGAGTCAAATCTGGGTTTAGGCTGCGGCAATCCCGTAGCCCTGGCGAGCCTCAATATCGGCGAGACTGTACTTGATATGGGGGCCGGGGCGGGATTTGACTGCTTCCTTGCCTCCTCGCAGGTGGGACCCACTGGAAAGGTCATTGGCGTTGATATCACCTCGGAGATGGTAGATAAAGCCAGGGCCAATGCCAGGAAAGGCGGCTATGAGAATATCGATTTTCGCCAGGGAGATCTGGAGAACATGCCTGTTGCCGACAACTATGTTGATGTGGTCATCTCCAACTGCGTCATAAATCTAGTTCCCAACAAGAGGATGGTATTTCGGGAGGCCTTCAGGGTTCTCAAGCCTGGCGGAAGGCTTGCCATCTCCGATGTTGTTTTGACGAGGATGCTTCCTGAGTTTGTCAAGAATTCCACCAAGGCCTACATCGGCTGCCTTGCGGGAGCCATTATGAAGGAGGAGTACCTTCAGATAATCAAGAACGTGGGCTTCACCGAGGTCAATGTTGTGGCTGAGTCAAGCTTCCCTGTGGAGTCTCTGCTCTGCGAGACCACCGGATCAACGGCGGTAGAGATGCCAATGATCTCCATCACCCAGCAAAAGGAGGTAGCCGATTCGGTCATGAGCATTAAGGTCAGCGCCAGGAAGCTCGACTCCTAAATAAATGTATAAACCAGGAGACGTTCATATGAGATTTGGGCAGCTTTCATTCATTCTGGCAATAGTCATTGTAGCGTTGGCCGCTATTCCCTGGGCAGAGGGCGGCTGTTCGGTGGGTGGATGCGGCAGCGGGGACGAATCCTGGACTGCATCGGCTGATAGCTTCATCAGCTCGGATGTTCCTCTCGTCGGTGTGGTCGCAAGTGCGAATGCTGCCTCGGACACTGTCTATTCTCGCAGTTTTCAGGCAGGGATCGAGGTCGGCAAGTCCCTTAACCTGATCGGCAGCGGCACAGTTCCCACGCTCTCTGGTGCGTATGTGACTCCTGGATCCCGCGCGGAGTTGTTTCTTGCCCCTGAGATGCTCAAGTCTCTGGACGCGGTATCCGAGGACGATGTGGTAATGGACGTCTCAAATTCTCGATCTGCCGGTCAGGCTCACCTGAGGGGTTCCGTCAATGTCCCGGCCAGGAGCTTCTTCTATGAGAATGGGTCGCTTAAAAACGTCACGGAGCTGGCGGCAGTTCTGGGAAATGCCGGGATCTCCCGTCGTGATTCCGTGATGGTCTACAGCGACACCTTTGCTTCCGGAGAGGCGACGGCAGTGCTTTTGGCACTTTCCTATCTGGGGCAGGAGGATGTCCGGGCGTTGGACGGCGGCCTGGACAATTGGATTGGGGCGAGCCTGCCATTGGAGACGAAAGAGAACGTTCGCTCTCCAGTCGAGTATAAGCCAAGCCTGCAGCCGGAGTTTCTCGCAGACTATGATCTTGTCAAGTCCGGGACTGTGCAGATGGTTGACGCCAGGAGTTTTCAGGATTATGGGGCGTCAAGGATCGAAAATGCTACTCTGATCAACATTGACAGCGTGCTCGATGAAGGAAGGATGAAGGCGCGGCTGAACGACACATTCGCCAGGCTGAACGCGAGTCAGACAGTGGTTGTGTACTCGGATGATATCTATGGGGCATCTGTGGTCTGGTTCGGGCTCAAGCTGATGGGATACGATGCAAGGATCTATTCCTGGAATGATTGGCAGGAGCACGAGATGCAAAAGGCCCGGCAAAAGTGAGGGCGGACGGGACGGAGAATACTGGTTATCTCTTTTGAAATTGGTTAGCTTGCCCCACTTCATTTAGAAAATGAATCGCGCTTGCCGGTAGTGTATCTCGTTTTCTGTAAAATGATATAACGGCCCGATATCCACTATAACTTCGGAAAGTAGGAGGATACAGGGCCATGGAACTATTTGGCCTGTTAGAAAGTTTCTTCAGAGTCCGGGATGGGGGAAAATATGTCACTAAAGCGTTTCACGTCATCACTGGAATCCGCGACGATGGACATCGCGAGATCTTGAAAGGAAATATCAGGTTAGCGATAGAAGAGGCCTTAAACATGTGGATCAATAGCAAATCTTGAAGCGAATCCACATCCACACCAGAAGAGTTATATATATGCATTTAATAGTCTTATATCAGGAACTGGGGGCCAAATTTGCGGAAAATCCGTTAAAAATGGCTCCTAAACCGGAGAATTAGACCGGTCCGGGAGGAAATGCGGGCGTGCTATTAGAGTTCAGCTTATCAAATTTTTTATCAATTAAGGATGAGATTACTCTAAGCATGATTGCATCAACTGATAAATTATTAGATAAAAATACTATAAAATATAACAAAATAACGTTATTAAAGAGTGCAGCCATTTATGGTCCTAACGCATCAGGGAAAACTAATATACTACATGCATTATATTATATTACACATTTGATAATAAATTCTCATAGAATCCAATCAGGAGAGACTTTAGATTATAGGCCATTTAAATTGGATAATAAATATGAAACCAAACCAAGTGATTTTAAGATTGTATTTGAAATAGATAGTATAAAATATATTTATGAATTTTCATTAGATAAAGACAA
>JAJRAX010000190.1 GCA_028679775.1 Methanothrix sp.
AGAGCCTGAAGCCGCGGCTCAGGAGGACGTCAGAGACAAAGAAGCTGGGCTTGTAGGGGTCCGGCGAGATGCCGACCACGCAGATGGTCCGGCAGCTGGTCAGGGCCTCTTTGAGGTCTTTATCTTCTCGAAGGATGGGCATGAATGATAAATTAGGCGCTCTATGGATAAATAGTTGAACTTTAGAAGGGACCTCCTAGCTCTCTTGCTTTGGCAAAGGCAACATCTGCCTCAGACTCGTGCCCTAGCGCTTTTAAAGATAATCCCCTGTAATACCAGGGCCGGTAGTTTCCGGGAGATATCTCACTTGCATGATCGAAGTATTGGATCGATTCATTATAATTGCCCTTGCTGTAGAGAGCTGCACCTTTGCCAAACAGTGCTGACGTGTCGTCAGGGTTCGATTTCAGGGCGTCATCATACAGCTCAATGGCTTTTGCCAACGTATCGTTCGCCTCATCCCTCCTGCCAAGTGCTTTAAGCGCGCTGCTCTTTTCCAGCCAGGCTTTTGATAGCATTGGATCGATATTAATAGCCTTATCATAGCATCTCACTGCCTCATCGAACCGACCCAACTCCGCAAAAGTGCCGGCCATCATGTACCATGCGTCAAGCAATTGTGGGTCTAATGTTACAGATTTGCTATAGGCATCAATAGCCTCTTCATATCTGCCCATGACTGTCAGGTATTTGCCTATTTGATGCCATGCATCTGCATATCCCGGATCAATTTCTGTGGAATTATTAAAGCACAGAAAGGCCTCATCGAAACGACCTAGCTCGATGAGAGCTTCACCTTTCTTATACCAAGCCAATGCAGACCGATTATCGCTCTGGATGGCCAGATCATATGATTTGAGTGCTTCTTGGAGGACAGACTCTTTATCTGTTTCATTTTGGGTGATGTTGAGCGCATATTCGAGAAGTTCATCTCCGTTGCTGAGCAATCGGTTTATTGAATCATCTTGGGACTGAGCGGATGCGCATAGCACAGCCAACGAGATCCATATTATGGCAGAAATAACTTTGGTCATCTAAGTATCATTGACTTCTCGAATGAATATAATAATTGTGGCAAGTCAGCTTTTCTTGCAGAGCACCTTGTCCATGAATATCAGGTTCTCAGGCGGCTCGGAGAGCCTCACCTTCTCGCCCTTCATCTCAACGAGAGCATCTAGCCGAGTGAAGTGAACCTCGGATATTCTCACCAGCGGCTCGCAGCCCTTTTGGAGCTGCTCCTTGAAGCCATCGATTTTGCCGCCCTCGCCCATGTAGCTGATGATGCGCCGGAAGAGCTTGGGCAGGACTGCAACCTCCTCGGTGATGGCCTTCAGACTTGAGACGGAAAATCCTTTGTTGGTTTTGTCAAGGGGCCACAGCCCCAATCCTCCTGACCTGGCGTTCGCTACGGCCCTTGACAGAGGAGATCGCAGATCAGAGAAGAGTCCGTTGTAGTACATGGGATACGCTAGGCCGCGAGCGAGCAGCCGGTAATTGAGGCTATTTTTCAGGATGGACCTGTCGAGATTTATCTCCGCCCCGTCCTTCTCGTCGCTTTTGCCTGCGAAGACGAATGCCACAGGGCGGCGGTTGCTCTCGGTGCTGCGGGCCAAAATGTAGCCCTCGGTGCCGTCCCGGGCCTTGACAACGGTTCTCTCGTTCTCGTCCCACTCTACATCATCGATCCCAAGGAAAGAGAGAAGGAAGTCTCCGGCTGTGCGCGCTGCGCCCAAGGGCTGAGAGAAGCCCATGTAGTGCGTCTCCAGGGCGTCAACCGCCTCGATTCGGAGCTGCGCGTGTCCCCGCGCATTTGCCTGCACAGCCGGGCCGGAGAGCCTTTTCCAGAGCGACGAGTCCAAGGCTCTGAACCTGACTGAATCGCCATCGGGACTGTAGCCAGTCACATGAAATGTTCCCTTGATGAGAGTAAATGACATCCATATCCTCCTAAATAATTTTTTAATCTACCTATTTTTAGTACTGAGTTATTTTTAGGATTTAAATTTTCTTGTCAAGTTACAAAATATGATGCTATGCATAAAATTTGTATTGGGCTAAAATATGACATGACGCAAACGATCGTCTATTGATGCATATTCTTCTCAAACATCCTGACCGCAACGATCACGGCCAAGGCCGCTGCAATCCAGACAAAAGCAATCTGTGATAGTGGAAAAGCTCCGCATCTCAAGCCCTCGATAGCCTGGGTGAGGGGAATGACCTCAATCAGCATCCTGACCGGCTGCGGATACATCTCCAGTGGAAAGAAGACGCCGCACAGGTACGTCAGCGGCATGGTCACGAAGATGCTCACCGTGGTAAGATTGTGAGGGTCGAGAACCGTCACACCCACCACGATTCCCGCCGAGGTAAAGAACAGAGCCAGCCCAATGGTAAAGAGAACAAGGGCAGGCAAGGAGATATGAAAACCGGGCAGGAACAGCCAGACCGGCAGGAGGAAGCAAAGGACTCCAAAGAAGGCAACCACTATGCCGGTCAACAGATATCCGGCCACAGCTTCACGAGGATTGATGGGCGCGGCCATGGTGAGCAGCTCCAGGTAGCCCTCGTGGTTCTTGGACATCCAGATCTCGGAGCTGAAATGCTGGTAGCAGACCTGCACCACGCACATCATCAGTATCCCCGGAATCATGAAATTCAGGTACGACTCGCGACCGGGCAGGCTCACCATAGAGCCCAGGCCCACGCCTATCACCAGCACGAAGAAGAACGGCTGGATGAGATTGCGTAGAGCGAATAAGAATAGATTCTTTCGATAGTCATAGATCTCCCTCTCGAATGTGACCAGAGAGGCGGAGACGGCACGTGGAATCATTCGCGCAGCCCCCTGCCGGTGAGCTGCAAGAAAACGTCCTCAAGACTTGGCTCCTTCAGGTTAAGCTCCTCGATCCCTGTCGTTTTAGAGGCTGTTACTACTATCTCATCCAGGGCCTCTTTCTCCCGCAGATGAATCGAGAGGCAGCCGTTGGAGTTGCGAAGTTTCATCACGCCGGAAATCTCTCGCAATGCCCGGAGATCTGCGGACGAGAAGGAGCGACGGGGTTTGAGAGTGAGGACCGAGTCGATGCCCATGGATCGCCGGAGCTTTTCAGGTGAGCCTTGGGCAATGATCCTGCCATGGTCTATGATGATCACCCGATCGCAGAGCATCTCAGCCTCCTCCATGTAGTGCGTGGTGAGGATGAGGGTCTTCCTCCTCTCTTTCAGCTCAGAGATGTAGTCCCAGAGGGCATGCCTGCTCTGCGGGTCCAGGCCGGTGGTGGGCTCGTCCAGGTAGAGGATGGGCGGGTCGGTGATCAGTGCCCGGGCCATGAGCAGGCGGCGCTGCATCCCCCCGGAGAGCTGATGGCCGTTCTTGGCAGAGTGCTCATCGAGCTTGGCCCACGCAATGGTCTCTCGGGCTTGCAGCTTCGATTCGGAACGGGAGAGGCCGCGCAGCCGGGCGTAGAAGTAAAGGTCCTCGGCAATGCTCAGATGAGGGTGGAAGCTTGCCTCCTGAGGAGAGATGCCGAAGAGGCGCTTGGCCTCGATGGGATTCTTGAGGACGTTGTATCCTCCCACCGTGATTGTTCCGGAGGTGGGGCGGACGAGACCTGTGAGCATGCGGATTGTGGTGGTCTTTCCTGCGCCGTTGGGGCCCAGAAGGCCGA
>JAJRAX010000362.1 GCA_028679775.1 Methanothrix sp.
CAGGCCCGCTCGGCTCTGAACGTCCTGAACGAGGAGAAGTCGCGGCTCGACGAACGGCTCAAGGCGGCGCTCGACGAGCTCTCCGAGTCGCAAAGGACGGCCGCCACGCTGCGAGAGGAACTGAAACGCCGGCCCTCGTCCGCCCCCCCCGGGAAAAATCTGGACGACGCGCTTCCGGCCACGAATTTCATCTCTCCCGTCCCGGAGGGGCCCTTCTATCTCGAGCAGGAGCCCGCCCCCATCGGCTCCCCGGAAGCCCTCGCCGACCGGCTCCCCGAGCCTGTCCCCGGGACGTTCCCGACGCTGCAGGACCTGCTGGACCCGGCCTGGGCGAGGATCATCTCGGTCATCCGGCCGCCGCTGGCGAATGCCCTGGCCCATATGCGGCGTCTGGGTGGACTGCGCCTGCCCAATGGGGCGTTGACGTTCCTTCGTCTGGCGGCCAGCGAGATAGCGCGGGCTCAGGACCATCTCAAGGCTTGGGCCCAATTTCTCGAAGAAACGACGCCCCCGCCGGCTCCGGGCCGCGTGGAGCGGGCGGTGGAACGCGCGCTGGCATCCTGGGAGCCGGTCTTCCGGGCCCGGCGGATCAGCCTGCAGCGCAAGGGCCCGGCGGATCTCCCCCCCGCGATCTTCCACGCGGAGACCCTGCGCGTCGCGATGTTCCAGATCCTGCGCAACGCCTACGAGGCCATGCCCCGAGGAGGAACCCTGACGGTCCAGATGGCCCAAGACCCGGAGTCCGGCCAGCTCCGCGCGACCTTCTCGGATACGGGGCCGGGGTTTCCGGAGCATATGCTCTCCGACATTTTTATGCCTTTCGCTTCCGGGAAGCCCGGCCGATTGGGCGTGGGACTGGCCCTGGTACGCAAAACCCTGCGCGCCATCGGAGGAGAAGCGGAGGCCGGCAACGGCCAGAAAGGCGCCTTCGTCACATTGATCTTCCCCCTCCCGGGCGACCCCCCGCCGGATGCCGCCGAAGAAGCGTAAGGCAGCGTTATTGTAGAATCAACCTTGCGACATGACCCTCTTCATCCGATTCTTCCTGCTCCTGGTGCTATCCGCCCTGCTCCCTGTCCTGGCGGCAGGCGCATGGTTCCTGCACTCCACCGAACGCGCGCAGGAAAGCGCGCAACACATGCACATGCAGCTCGCGCAGCTGTGCTCAAGCATGGTGGAAGAAGAGATCGGCCGCCTCAACAGATCGCTGGCTTTCGTGGAGAGGCTCGGCTCCTCAAAGGCCGCCGCCGAACAGGACTACAAAGTCCTGCAGCAGGCCATCCTGGCCTATCCCGGGTTTGTCCTCCTGTCCGTGGCGGACGACTCCGGCGCCGAGACCGTGCGGGTGGCCGACACGACGCTCTTCCCGGACCCGGCATCGAGACCCCCGGACGCCGAGGTCGTCATCCGCCAAGCAAAGGCTACCGAAAGCGTCGCTATCAGCTCCCTCGCGGACATCCATGGACGCCCCATCCTGGCGCTGGCCCATCCGCTGCCGGACGGCCGCATCCTCTATGCCGCCTATGTCTTCTCCGCTCTCTGGCACAGGCTCCAGGCGCTGAAGGTGGGTCTCCAGGGACGCATGCTGCTCCTGGACAAGGAATCCAAGCCCCTACCGGACATCGCCGAGGCCTACCCTCAGCCGGCCTGGGGAGGCCCGGGGCCCCTGAGCGGCGATTCCGGGTGGCTGGCGTCCATACGCACCGCCAGGGGGGCCATGGTGGGAGCTTTCGTCACGACGCCCTCGCTTAAATGGCGCGTCCTGAGCCTGCAGCCCCGGGAAGAGGCCTTTGCCGTGGGAGAGCGTTTCGCCCTGCAAGCGGCCAGTTTTATCCTGGGCCTCGGGACCGTGATGGTCCTGATCTCGTTATGGATCACGCGCAGCCTGACGCGCCCCCTGCATGCG
>JAJRAX010000191.1 GCA_028679775.1 Methanothrix sp.
CAGGCCGTAGACCCGATTGTCATGCAGGATCATAGTAATATCTATGTTCCTCTTGGCTGCAAAGATGAGATGATCGAGCCCCTCGGCCAGGCTGTCTCCGTCTCCAGAAAAGCAGATCACCAACAAATCGGGATTTGCAATCTTGATGGCTGTGGCCGCGGGGATGGTTCGGCCGTGGATGGAATAGAAGCTGTTGGCTTTCATGTAGTCTACGATCTTGGCGTGGCAGCCAATGCCCGACACCAGGACCACATTTTCTAACGGAATGCCTTCACTGTCAAGTTCTGCAAGCACAATTCTGATAGCGCTCATGATGGAGAAGTTGCCGCAGCCGGGGCACCAGGTGACCCGCGCGGTTGTGGCCAGATCTTTAGGATTCATGCCAGAGCCCTCCCGAGTTCTCGAAGGAGATCTTCTACTGAAAATGGTCTTCCATCGTACTT
Source organism: Methanothrix sp. (assembly GCA_028679775.1). Lineage (GTDB taxonomy): Archaea > Halobacteriota > Methanosarcinia > Methanotrichales > Methanotrichaceae > Methanothrix. The sequence continues at coordinate 444 of JAJRAX010000191.1, forward strand.
CAAGATTCGATTATGGATTTCGATGCCATAAAAGCCCGCGAGCTTTGCCAGTTGGCCAGTCGAATTGCACTCTACTGCTATGAGCTTTTCTACCCCCAGAAGGGCTCTTTTCAGCAGCTTTTCCGGGAATGGCGAGAGGACCAGCACCTGAATCATTCTGATGCCCAGTTTTCTGGACGCCTCCATGCATACGCCTTTGTTCGAACCCCAGCAAAGAAGGGCGATTTTGCTCTTTTCGTCTCCAGAGATCTTTACAGTCTCGAATCTCTCCATCTCCTCTGCCAGGGCCTGGCCTTTTCTCTGACGTTTGTCGCTGGTCTCCTTTGTTATTTCAGGGTCCTCAGAGGTTATGCCGCCTTCATCATGAGTGTAGCTGTCTGTCTTAATAGCCTGCCCCTTTTGAGGTGGAAAGGCCAGAGGTGAGACGCCAGAATCAGTGTAAAGATAACGTTTGTACTCGCCCCGACCATCCCAAAGCAAAGCAGATAGCTGCTCATGTTCATTCGGCTCGCCAGCCAGTTCAATGTCAAAGCTGTACTGGCTTTCGCTGACGATCTTGTCAGTGAGAATGAACGCCGGCACCTGAAACTTCCAGGCCAATCGCAAAGCGATAGACGACCAGCAGTAAGCCTCCTCGGCATCTCCTGGTGCGACTACAAACCTGGGAAATTCCCCTTGACCCGCATTGAGTACAAAGTGCAGATCCCCCTGTGCAGTGTAGGTTGGCAGGCCCGTGGAAGGTCCCGTTCTCTGGGCCATGACGATTGCAACCGGGATCTCTGCCATGCCGGCCAGGCTGAGGCCCTCGGTCATCAGGCAGAAACCGCCACCTGAGGTTCCCACTGCTGCTCTGACTCCGGCATAGGCGAATCCCTGGGCCATGATCATCACTGCGATCTCGCTTTCAGGATGTACCACCTTGAGTCCGAAATCCTGGGCGTAGCGGGCCATGAAATCCAGCACGCTTGAGGATGGAGTCATGGGGTAGGCGACATAGGCTCCGAGACCAGCATTGATCAGCCCCAGGCTCAGGGCCTGGTTGCCTGTCAGGATCGGTAGAGGTTTCTCGCCCTGCCTATTCGCATGACTGTTCACAGGACTGTCTACAAGGCGATCTGCACGATTATTCATGTGACATAATTGTGCCGCCTGGTCATACCCCTTCCTGGCCACAAGCAGATTCAGCTCCAGCTTCTTTGGGATATGCTTTTTCAGGACATCTTCCAGTATGGTCCAGTCTATGCCCACAACCTTGCAGTACCCTCCTAAAATGCAGGTGTTCTTCATAACGTCGGGGGCAGCGAATTCGTTCAGGATCTGGGTGATGGTAAGGCCGCATGCCTTATGCTTTGTATCGTCAAGCTCCACCCGATCTGCATCGTAAATCACAAAGGAGCTGTCCCTAAGACGACCTCTGTGCTTCTCTACGGTCTCCTGGTTGAGAGCTATCAGTACATCGATCTGGTCCATGTGAGAGGCAATCCGTCCTGTGGAGGCTCTCACCAATGAGAAATTATGTCCACCTCTGATTAAAGAGGGGTAGTCGTAGTACATGTAAATGCGATAGCCAAGGCGGCTGAATAAGCGAGATATTGTTATGCCTGCCTCATTTATGCCGTTGCCGGCAATTCCGCCCACGAGAGTTGAAAAATCGTTCATCATCATTCTCCTGACAATCCTCCCCACAGAATTTCATGCACTGCAGCTTATCTGGTATATGACGCCGTTCAAATGGAGTTCTACTCGCCTCAAGCTTCTGCAGTCAGACCTCCCATCAATCCCTGGTTGTCGCCGGAATCCGTGTCGCCTCCGAGAAGACCCATGCAGTTGCATCTGCCATTGGCCCAATAGCAGCCCTTGGCTTCACATTCCGCTACCGGATTTGGTGCTGGATTGAAGGGCTCTGGTTCTGGCTCAGGACTGGGCATGTAGCAGTCGCATCTGTTATCAACCCAGGCACAGTTAGCGCTCTGCTCGCATTTCTTCTTTTCCGGGTCATCTAAACCACGGCAGAGACACTGGCCGTTTACCCAATCGCAGAGTGGATTAGCTTCGCATTCTTTCCGGGGCTCGGGTTTGATTGGTTTAACGATATTTCTTGTCTCGTAAACATCGATGATGACAGCATTGCTAAATCCGTTGTTGGTCGAGAAGATGCTGCTGTGTCTTCCCGGTGAATCCGCATAATACCAGATATAGTAGTAGCCGGGCTGCACAACTCCCAGGTTATATCTCATGACATAACCGCTTGGATAGATTTCATACATTGTGACGGGTGACGTCTGGGGCACATAGATCAGTTGTTCAGTCCAGCTTCCCAGCGGCAGCGTGGCATAAAATGCCCAGCCTACTGCTCTCTCTATCCACAGGCCCGGCCTGTTGCTGGGAAACGTTGCAGCAAAACTATTCCAAGCAAGATAGTCTCCGTTGTAGTACATGTATTTGGGTGGATTGGATTGAATTTGGGAAGGCACCAATAGTCCAATATCGGTGGCTAGAGGAGCTTCTTCAGAATAGACTGCCATATCCATTCCACCATCCGCGGATGCTGTATCGGGGGCGTCGGTATCGATAAAGGAGCTTTGCACATCGCTGGATGGGACCAGTGAGCTGAACTCGGATGCAGTCATATTCATTGCGTTAAAATTTCCTGATTGGTCCAGTCCTCCTAAAGACAGGCTGCAAAGGAGGAATATGGCTATCGCAATCTGAAATAACGTTTGTTCTGCTTTCATATCCATCACCATTTAAATAAATCAAAATATTATTAACTCGAATTCACCAATTGATAATGATGCTCTTTACGTATAAATTTTTTGTACTGTTTTTGATATCCCAGCTTAGGCCAGGAGAAGATGCAGCGTTCCACCCATCAATAGCGCTGCTGCAAGCCTCAATGCCACGGATTTCATTGTTCCAGAAAAGCCAAGCTCCTTGAGCATCACCATGAATGTAGCCACACAGGGAAAGTACATGGCCAGCACCACAGAAGCAATGACAAGCTGCTTTGCCGTCATATCTAGCGGCGCGAACATCCCGATCCCCACATCCTTTCTCAAGAAGCCGATGATCAGTGCGGTGGCGGCATCGCTTGGAAGTCCCAGAATTCCGGATACAACCGGTCGCATTGTCTGACCGATCATGTGCATCAATCCGGAAAGATAAAAGAAGTTCATGACCAGCATTCCGACTGCGATATAAGGCACGGCCTCCTTTAAAAATTCGCGAATGCGGATGAAAGTCTTCTTGAAGAGCGAACTCATGTTCGGCATGCGGTAGGGCGGTATCTCCAAAAAGATCTCAGGAGATTCCCCACCTATGATATTGTGCAGTAGAAAACCGGTGGCGACGAATGCGACAAAGAGCGAGGCGTAGACGGCAAGAATGTATCTCAGGCCGAATGGGGCGAGCATCCCGAAGATCATGGCTGTCTGCGAGGCGCAGGGTATGGCCATGGTCATGAGTGTTGCAGCCAGGTACCTTTGTTTGGGCGACTCCAGGATTCTTACCGAGAGCACCGCTGGAACGCTGCATCCCATTCCCAGGACGCAGGGCAAGATCGCAGCCCCATGCAATCCGATCCTGTGCATGAAAGCGTCCGAGATGATGCTCAGCCGTGGAAGATATCCTATGTCCTCTAGAACACCTAGCAGCAGGTAAAAGGGTATGAGGAACGGCAGGACCACGCCCAGAGGGATGTAGAGGCCTGTGGTTAGGATGCCGAAGGACCGCATCAGCTCCGGAGTATTTCCTATCAGAATCTCCTTCAGGAGTGGCGAGCTGATGTGACTGTTGACGAGGGCAGTTATGAACTCGGAGTATGCGATGAATATTGGGTCGGTGACCTTCAGTATGAACAGCTCACCCACCTCGATCACGAGGCTGAATGAGAGGTAAAGGGTGAGTAGAGCAATGGGAATTCCGGTCAATGGTTTGATAGAGATATCCTCCAGCCGATCGAAGAGGGATGGATGACGGTGCACCACTTTTTGCGTTTTCGTCGCAATCTCTCCGATTCGGGCCCACCTCTGGTCCGGGGATTCGAAATGGATGGCTTGAGGCGCCCTCGCTCTGGACAGGGCCTCAACCAGATCGCGGATGCCCTGGCCGCTCACTGCCACTGTTGGCACCACCGGGACGCCTAGCTCCTTCTCGAGAGCTGCCACATCTATCTTGATGCCCTTCTTGACTGCAACATCCCAGAGGTTGAGGGCCACCACTGTGGGCTCGCCTCTCTCCAGAATCTGTAGTGTGAGGTTCAGGTTTCTCTCAAGATTGGTGGCATCGATGACATTGACCACCACATCCGCACCATTGGAGAAGATCTTCCTGCTGACCTCCTCCACTCTGGTTGTGGGGTCGAGGGAGTAGACGCCGGGAGCATCCACTAGGGTGGCCATCTGCTCGCCTAATTTCATGTTCCCTTCCGTGTATCCCACAGTGGTTCCGGGATAGTTGGCAGAGATGACTCCGATTCCAGTCAAGCGGGAGAAGATGACGCTTTTGCCCACATTGGGGTTGCCCATGAGCAGGATCTTCAAGGTCGGAAGCTCCAGAGTTCCGGTTTGATTGCCTGAGGTGATCTAGTTTTGCTGAGGAATATTTAGAGGCAGAGAGCCAGAATGGCCCCTTCAGGCATAAATCTCCCCGCGCTCTACCTCTCTGGAGGCCTTCTTTCTCAGCTCGGTAGCGAGCCTTGCGTAGTACTTCATGGTGTCGGGCGTAACCGAAGGCCCGATCTCCTGCAAGGCCGCAAGGAAATGCTTATGGGCGATCTTCTCTGCTGCCATGTTCTCTCTGAGAGCCAGGCGCCCTGCCTTTCGCACGACTGCTGCTATGTCCGCTCCCGTGTACTGATCTGTGAGGGCGATCAGCTCATCGATGTTGATATCATCTGCGAGCGGGGCTCGTTTCATATGGACCTGGAGTATCTTCATTCTTGACTCTCTGTCCGGCACGGGTGCCATGATCAGCTCATCAAAGCGTCCTGGCCGTAAGAGCGCTGGATCGATGATATCCGGGCGGTTGGTTGCGCCTATGACCACAACTCCGTGCAGCTCCTCCAGCCCGTCCATCTCGCTTAAAAGCTGGTTGACCACCCGTTCTGTTACATGTGGCTCGCCTGTTGCTCCTCCCCTCACAGGCACGAGCGCGTCCAGCTCATCGAGGAAAATAATGGAAGGCGCTACCTGCCTCGCTTTTTTAAATATCTCCTCAACTCTCTTCTCGCTCTCTCCGTACCACTTGGAGAGCAGCGCTGACCCCTTGACTGTAATGAAATTGGACTCGCTCTCGTTGGCCACTGCCTTAGCGAGCATAGTCTTGCCAGTGCCCGGCGGGCCGTAGAGAAGCACGCCCTTGGGGGCTTCTATCCCCAGGCGACGGAAGCTTTCAGCATTTCGCAGAGGCCACTCGACAGCTTCCACTAAAAGCTGTTTGACAGTCTCCAGGCCTCCGATGTCCTCCCAGCTCACATTTGGGACCTCGACCAGGATCTCTCGCATGGCTGATGGAGAGACCTCTCGAAGAGCGGCCTCGAAGTCGTCCTTCTGCACAATGAGGCGGTCCAGGATCTCCTTTGGAATGGTAGGCTCATCGAGGTCGATCTCAGGGAGGATACGACGCAGAGCGTTCATGGCCGCCTCTCGTCCGACTGCAGAAATGTCTGCTCCGACAAAGCCGTAGGTTCGGCTGGCGTAGTTCTCCAGAATAACATCTTCAGCCAGAGGCATGCCGCGGGTGTGGATCTGGAAGATCTCCATTCTTCCTTCCATGTCGGGAACGCCAAGTTCGATCTCTCTGTCGAACCGACCCGGTCTGCGTAGCGCCATGTCCAATGCCTCAGGACGGTTAGTGGAGCCGATTACTATTACATTCTTCCTCTCCTTGAGTCCATCCATGAGGGACAGGAGCTGGGCCACCACGCGCCTCTCGACCTCTCCTGTGACGTCGCCTCTCTTGGGGGCGATGGAGTCAAGCTCGTCCAGGAAAATGATGGCCGGCGTGTTCTTCTCTGCCTCCTCGAACAGGTCCCGGAGGGCCTTCTCGCTCTCTCCGTAGTACTTGGACATTATCTCCGGGCCGTTGATGCTTATGAAGTAGGCATCGCTCTCGTTGGCCACCGCCTTGGCGAGCATTGTCTTGCCTGTGCCAGGCGGGCCGTGGAGCAGGACTCCCTTGGGCGGGTCGATTCCCAGTCGATCGAAGAGCTCAGGGTGCTTGAGAGGCAGCTCAATCATCTCTCTGACCTTGGTAATCACTGGCTTGAGGCCGCCGATGTCCTCGTAGACTACAGACGGAACTGAGCGTTCCTGGGTCTCTACAGCCTGGGGCAGCAGCTCTATGTCAGTCCCCTCGGTAATCTTGACTATTCCGCCGGGGCTCGTAGAGACCACTCTTAGCTTGATTTCACCTAGGCCGAAGGCCTGAGCCCCCAAAAATCCCCTGAAGATCTCCTCGAACATGGTCTCTCTGCCGCCGATGGAGTCAGAGGGAGGCTTTCGGACGCTTGTAGTGGAGATGATGTCTCCTCTTATCAGCGGCCTGCCGTTGAAGACCTTGGTGAGCACGTCTCCTGGAGCAAAGATCTGCATGCCCTGAGTGACAGGGGCTAGAGTCACATGTTTGGCCTCGCTCCAGATAGCCCGTTTCACCTCAACGTACTGGCCTATGCTGGTTCCAGCGTTTGATCTGATCAGGCCGTCCATCCTGATCATGTCCATGCCCTGGTCCTGGGAGTAAGCGCTGACGGCAAGGGCCGCTGTGGGCCTCGATCCTGCAAGCTCCACAACGTCCAGAGGGCGCGCCCCAATCTTCTCCAGGAAGTCTTCGCCAATCCTCACGATGCCTTTTCCGACATCTCCCTGATTGGCCTCGGATACTTTCAGCCTGATGGATTCTCCTTCAGTCATATTTCTCCTTTGATTAGCTCTAATTATCAAAGATACTTTCGGTATTAATAGGCGTCTATTTTTAAGTAGTTTGCTGTATGGGTGACAATTTCAGGCGATGGAATTCGTGCGCTGTAGGAGCGGGAATATGCTTTCTTCCTGGCATAGGATTTTCCTCGGGACAGCCGGGCACCCAAATCAAAGGACTCTAAATTAATAGAAGCCACTTTGGTTGCCAAAAATTAATTCCCCCCAATTATTTGCCGCAATCCAAACATTCATTACCCCTATCCCACCGTCCATCACAGTTCAGAGGCTTTTAGATGACCACGCCTACACCAAGCATCGATTACGCCGCCCTGAAGTCAGGCGGCATCATCATGCAGAAGGACGATGACTTCTTCGCCATACGCCTGCGCCTGCCTGGTGGAAGCATCTCTGCCGATCTGCTGCCCAGAATTGCCGGAGTAGCCCAAAAGTACGGCAGGGGCGAGGTTCGTCTCACCGCCCAACAGGGGATCGAGATTCCTTGGGTCAGGTTCGGCGAGATCGAGGCCGCCAGAAAAGAGCTGGACGATGCAGGACTTGCTATGGGCCCCTGTGGTCCGCGCTTTCGCACTGTGACCGCCTGCCCTGGCCTGCCAGTCTGCCGCAGGGCGTTGGCGGACAGCCAGAGCTTCGCCCTGAAGATCGACCAAAGATTTGGCGGATTGCTATTGCCCCACAAGTTTAAGGCCACTGTCTCTGCCTGCCCCAACGCCTGCTCACGTCCCCAGGAGAGCGAGATCGGCTTTTGTGCGACAGCAAGGCCTCGACTTGATGCGGATGCCTGCATTGGCTGCGGACTATGCGCTGACATCTGCAAGGAAAAGGCCCTTGCACAGAAGGATGGTAAGCCGCTGCTTGATATGAGCCGGTGCCTCTTCTGCGCAGACTGCATCAAAAGCTGCCCAACCGACGCCTGGAAGACGGACCGGATGGGCTACGCCGTCTATGCAGGAGGAAGGATGGGCAGACACGCGGAGATTGCAGCAAAGATTGCCGACTTCGTGGATGAGGAGCATGGCATGAGGATAATTGAGCGTTGCCTGGACCTCTACCTGAAACATAGCGAAAAACGGGAGCGGCTTTGCGACCTGATTATTCGTGTCGGGATAGACGAGTTCAAGGCTGCCGTCCTGGATCAATGAGGGAGCGAGATATTGTGTCGGGATCTTTCACAGACGAGCAGATAAAGCGCTACTCGCGCCAGATAATTTTGCCTGAGGTAGGGGGCAAGGGCCAAAAGAAGCTGCTGGCATCGAGAGTCCTTGTCCTGGGTGCAGGTGGCCTCGGATCTTCGGCCATCGCCTACCTGGCGGCAGCCGGCGTTGGAACCTTGGGAGTAGTTGACAGCGATACCGTGGAGGTGAGCAACCTGCAGCGGCAGATCATCCATGGCGGGAATATCGGCTTCTCCAAAGCAAAGTCAGCTGAGAGCTTTGTCCGAAGCCTCAACAGCGACGTGGATGTCGTGACCTACCAGGAGCGCTTCTCTGCCGAAAACGCTGCCGAGATCGTCCGGGGGTATGATTTCGTGATCGATGGAAGCGACAACTTCCCCACTCACTACATGGTCAACGACGCCTCTATTCTGGAAAGGAAACCCCTATCCCACGGCAGCATCCTGCGCTACGAGGGCTATACTACTACGATCATCCCGCAAAAGGGCCCCTGCTATCGCTGCATCTTTGGCAAAGCCCCACCTGCCGGATTGATCCCAAGCTGCCAGGAGGCAGGCGTCTTTGGAGTGCTGCCAGGCATCATTGGCACCCTCCAGGCAGGAGAAGCCCTGAAGTTCATCCTGGGAATAGGTGAGCTACTTATTGGCAGGTTGCTCTGCTTAAATGCCCTGGATATGACGTTCTTCGAGGCCACTGCTCCCAGGAGAAAGGACTGCATTGTTTGCGGAGAAGATCCCCAGATAACTGGAATCGAAGAGAAGAATTACCTGGATAACAGGCGGGAAGAGTGCAAGCTATGACTGCAAAGCTGGATCTGAGGGGCGAGGTCTGTCCATATACCTTTGTCAAGACCAAACTCATGCTTGAGGAGCTGGACAGCGACCAAGATCTGACCATACTGCTCGACGACCCGGAGGCCACAGCCAACGTCTCCAAGAGCCTGCGTAACGAAGGACATGAGATCCGCAGTCTCCAGGCGGTATCCGAGAAGGTCTGGCAGATAGTAGTCAGGAAAAATCAGCAAAATCTGTAATAAGAACGGTTGACAGTCAACTACCCATGACTGAAGTCATGAGCTTGCGACTATGCAAAAAGTCATGTCGCATTTGGCCGGTTGACTTTGGTCCCGTAAGACCTCACAGGATGGTTGGTCCTGGCGAC
>JAJRAX010000192.1 GCA_028679775.1 Methanothrix sp.
CAACCAAAGCCTTACCAAAAAACTATTTAGGTTAGATATCAATTCACACGTCCAACTTAAGGTGCAGGTCAATGGCGAAAGGCAGACGCAGCAACAATTCAAAGAGCAACGGCGCTACCCTCGGTTTCGAGGCCACCCTCTGGGCAGCCGCCGATAAGCTCCGCAACAACATGGACGCCGCAGAATACAAGCACGTCGTCCTGGGCCTCATATTCCTGAAGTACATCTCCGACGCCTTTGAAGAGAGGCACGCCCAGCTCCTAAAAGAAGTAGACCAGGGCGCAGATCCCGAAGATCCGGATGAGTACCGGGCAGATAACATCTTCTGGGTGCCCAAAGAGGCCCGCTGGTCCTTCCTACAGGCCAACGCCAAGCAGCCCACCATAGGTAAGTTCGTGGATGATGCCATGATAGCCATCGAGAGAGATAACCGCTCTCTCAAGAGTGTCCTACCCAAAGACTATGCCCGGCCTGCCCTGGATAAGCAGCAACTTGGAGAACTGATCGATCTTATAGCAAACATTGGCCTTGGCGACGCGGAAAACCGCTCCAAGGACATCCTGGGAAGAGTTTATGAATACTTCCTGGGCCAGTTCGCCTCTGCAGAAGGCAAGAAGGGCGGGCAGTTCTACACCCCTCGATGCGTGGTTCGAGTGCTGGTTGAGATGCTGGCACCCTATAAAGGTAGGATCTTTGACCCCTGCTGCGGCTCTGGTGGCATGTTCGTTCAGAGCGAGAAGTTCGTGAAAGATCATCAGGGACACTTGGGTGATATCAGCATCTTCGGCCAAGAATCCAACCCCACCACCTGGAAGCTGGCCAAGATGAACCTGGCCATCAGAGGGATCGACAACAACCTCGGCCCAGAGCACGCCGACAGCTTCCACCGGGACCTGCACAAGGACCTGAGAGCTGACTTTATCCTGGCCAATCCGCCATTCAACAGTAGCGACTGGGGCGGGGAGCGCCTGCGAGAGGACGTGCGCTGGAAATACGGCATGCCGCCGGTGGGCAACGCCAACTTCGCCTGGGTGCAGCACTTCATTTATCACCTGGCACCTTCGGGCATAGCCGGGTTCGTCCTGGCCAATGGCTCCATGTCTTCCAACCAGTCAGGTGAGGGCGAGATCCGCAAGAACATCATCGAGGCAGACCTGGTGGACTGCATGGTGGCTCTGCCAGGGCAGCTCTTTTACTCCACACAGATTCCGGCCTGCCTGTGGTTCTTGGCAAGGGACAGGAAGAATGGAAGGTTTAGGGATCGCAGGGGTGAGACACTGTTCATCGATGCCCGGAAGATGGGGGTGCTCATCGACAGGGTGCACCGGGAGCTAACAGCGGAGGATATTGCCAAGATTGCTGCAACCTATCACGCCTGGAGAAATGATTCCGGGGCGAGTCCGTATGAAGATGTGCCAGGATTCTGCAAGAGCGCCAAAGTCGAGGAGATTAAGAAGAACGGCCATGTGCTAACGCCCGGACGGTATGTTGGGGCTGAAGCGGTGGAGGACAACGGCGAGCCCTTCGAGGAGAAGATGCAAAGGCTGACCGCGAAGCTTGGGCAGCAGTTCCATGAATCGGCGCGGCTAGAGGAAGAAATTCGGGCAAACTTGAAGGGGATGGAATTCAGAATATGACTGGTTATACCAATCCTGTGCCTATCGGCGATATCCCAGAAGGTTGGAAGATACAATCTATCGATTCATTATGCCGAAACATTACAAGTGGCGGAACTCCATTACGAAGTATTTCAAGATTTTATCAAAATGGTACTATAAAATGGATTAAGACAAAAGAGCTTAAAGACTGGTATATTGATGATTCTGAAGAGAAAATAACCGAAGAAGCACTGGAAGAATCTTCTGCAAAATTGTTTCCTCCAAACACAGTCCTGATGGCAATGTATGGGGATGGAAGAACTATCACAAGCCTTGGGATTCTTCGAACTGAATCTGCAACAAACCAAGCATGTTGCGCTCTTATAGCAAATCCCGATGTCTGTTATCATCTTTACCTATTTTATTCCTTAAAATATCATAGAGCTGATTTCATACAACTTGCAACAGGAGGAGCTCAGAGAAATCTTAGCGGGACTTTAATTCGCAATTTCGCTATTAGGGTCCCTCCACTCGTCGAACAGCACGCCATCGCTCGCATCCTCAGCTCCCTGGACGATAAGATCGAGCTTAACCGCCGCATGAACGAGACCCTGGAGGCCATGGCCCGCGCCATCTTCAAGTCCTGGTTCGTGGACTTCGATCCCGTGCGAGCTAAGACCGAGGGCCGGGGGCCTGTGGGCATGGATGCTGAGACGGCGGCGCTCTTTCCTGACAGCTTCGAGGAGACGGAACTGGGGATGGTGCCGAGAAGGTGGAAAGTCGGTAGCTTTGATGAAACGATTGATTTGATCGGCGGAGGGACTCCTAAGACATCAGTGCCAGAATACTGGAATGGAGATATCCATTGGTTTTCTATCGTTGATGCTCCTGAAAATAGCAATGTCTTCGTTATCGACACCGAGAAGAAGATTACTAAACGCGGGCTTGAGGGATCATCTACAAGGCTGTTGTCGAAAGGTACCACGATCATTACTGCCAGAGGGACAGTCGGAAAGTGCGCTCTTGTGGGCAATCCGATGACCATGAACCAGTCTTGTTATGGCGTCCATGCCAGGGATCAACGAGGTGATTATTTCATTTATTTTGCCCTTAGGAATCTCGTATCCGAGTTGCGACGGAGTACCCACGGTTCTGTTTTTGATACGATCACCAGTGAGACGTTTAAGTCGGTTCAGACTGTTATTGTTCCTGTTGAGTTGACTCGCATATTCGATAAAAAAATCTCGTCATTTATGGAGCGAATTCTTTCCAGCTTGCGGGAATCAGAAACTCTTGTTCTCCTTCGAAATGCGCTATTGCCGAAGTTGTTATCAGGTGAGATTAGGTTAAAAGATTCTGGGATGTCAAATGAGGCGAATCAATGGACATAATCTTTCAATATCCTCCGGATTTGATGCACCTACTAATTGATGCAATTCCTCGTCTCTGTCGATCCAAACGTGATGTTTTACTTTTCTTTAAAGGCGCAGGTGTGAGTTCAACTCTGACGAATGACCTTGAGATTCAATTAAAAAAGGATCGAAATAATATAAGCAAGTACGAAATAGTCCGAACTGTGCTCACCAGACTCAATGAAAAAGGAGAATCAACTCTGAGGGAACGAAGAGAAATATTGAAATGCATCACGGAGTTTGAGAAGTTCTCAACTTGCTATCCTGAGGACCATTTAGCGGCAAAAGGCCTTGTTGCAGAGATCAGGGAACTAGTCAACGTTAAAGACTCATTCACGAGAATGAAAATCGAACATGAAGCAGAACAAAAGCAACGTCTTGTTGAGCAGCAGGCAAAAATAGAGAAAGAGCAGCGACGGAAAACAAAACTAGCTGCAGTAAAAAGTGATCTCTACGCTTTATTCAACGAGGGTAACTGCCAAAAGAGAGGTAAAGCCCTAGAAAGCATTCTTAATCGTCTTTTCGAAGCTAATGGAATCCTCATTCGTGAAGCATTCACCATAAACGGATCTCAAAGAGAGGGCATAGTTGAACAGATTGATGGTGCAGTTGAAATCAAAGGTGCAATATATCTCGTTGAGATGAAATGGTGGCATGAGCCATTGGGACCGCTCGAAGTATCTCAACACCTTGTGAGAATCCACTCTCGAGGACAAGCTCGTGGAATTATTATTTCTGAATCAGGTTATACGGGACCAGCCATTACTATATGCAAAGATGCGCTCAGAGATACGGTGATCGTTCTCTGCAAATTGAAAGAAATTGTAATGCTGCTGGAGCATGAGAAGGATCTAAAAGCATTTTTCGATGCAAAAATAAATGCTGCAATCATAGACAAAAATCCAATGGCAGAAATAAACCCAATGGAGCTTTGATCTTGACCATCACAGAATACCTCGTCGAAGAAGCCACCCGTTCTTGGCTTGCTTCTCTTGGCTACACCCTTATCTTCGGCCCAGACATCGCCCCAGAAGAGCCATCTGCCGAGCGTGAATCCTTCCAGGAAGTCCTCCTCACCCGCCGCCTCCACGATGCCCTCCACCGTCTTAATCCCACCATCCCCGCCGATGCCCTGGAAGAAGCCCTCCGCAAAGCCACCCGCCCCGAATCCCCCTCGCTCCTTGTCAATAACCGCGCCTTTCACCACATGCTCATCGACGGCGTAACCGTGGAGTACCAGCGCAAAGACGGCTCCATCGCCGGAGATCATGTCCGCCTGGTGGACTTCGAGAACCCAAAGAACAACGAGTTCCTTGCCGTCAACCAGTTCACCATTATTGAGGGCCAGCAAAACCGGCGACCGGATATCGTGATCTTCATAAACGGCCTGCCCCTGGCGGTAATCGAACTCAAGAACCCCGCCGACGAGGACGCCACTATCCAAACCGCCTTCCAGCAGCTGCAGACCTACAAGAACGACATCCCGTCACTCTTCACCTACAACGAGATGCTCGTGATCTCCGACGGTTTGGAGGCCAGAGCCGGAACCTTAACCTCAGACTGGTCCCGGTTCATGCCCTGGAGAACTATAGATGGAGATGAGATTGCGCCCAAGGGTAAACCGGAGCTTGAAGTGCTCATTAAAGGCATCTTCGAGAAGGGCCGCTTTCTCGACCTCATAAAGCACTTCATAGTCTTCGAGGCCGATGGCGATAAGATCGCCAAGAAGATGGCCGCCTACCACCAGTACCACGCCGTAAACAAGGCCGTGGAATGCACCGCAAAGGCTACCTCTCCTGGTGGAGACCGCAAGGCAGGTGTGATCTGGCACACCCAAGGGAGCGGCAAGAGCCTTTCCATGGCCTTCTACGCCGGCAAGATCATCGTCCATCCGGCCATGCAAAACCCCACGCTTGTAGTCCTCAACGACCGGAACGATCTGGACGACCAGCTCTTCGACACATTCTCTGCTTGCCAGGACCTGCTCCGCCAAGCCCCAGTCCAGGCCGAGGACCGGGAGAGCCTAAAGAAGCTCCTCCAGGTAGCCTCCGGAGGCGTGATCTTCACCACCATACAGAAGTTCTCGCCCGAGGATGATATGGAGAAGTATCCTCTCCTCTCTGACCGCCGCAACATCG
>JAJRAX010000363.1 GCA_028679775.1 Methanothrix sp.
CGTTCCTTTATATACTCCTTGAAGGGCGCTTCCCGGGTACATCTCGAAAATTTCGCCCTGTCCACCCATTGGCGTGTATGCTATCAACGAGATGCTTGAATATTGAGGTATTGATGCATATTGGCTCCATCCCATACCATCCTCTATCCAAAAGTATTTGCCGAAGGTAGTTTGGTACATCCCCAGTGGAATTGAACTTCCGCCAACGTAAACGACCATCGAACTCTCAGAGATGTTGACCATCTCAGATGTCCCTGGTGTTGACGCCTCTGACTGTGAATCTCCTCCAAGTCCTCCCAAATTGATGCCTAATATCGGTTTGAAGTTGAATCCATCCGTCTCATTGGTTCCTTCAAGCCCTTCGAAATTGACCCCGACTACACGTTTAAAGCTGCCTTCTTCACTCTGAGCGGTTCCCTCAAGCCCCTCGAAGTTGACACCACTCATTCGCTTAAAGTTATCTCCTTCAGTCGGAGCGACTCCTCCAAGCCCACTTAAATCCACCCCACTTATGCGTTTAATATTACCATCAGCCCCGGCAAGAGCCACCAGAAGAGCTAACGATATTATGGCGAATGCAATTCGTTTCATGGATTGGCTATATAACCATTGTCAATTATAAAATTTCTGGTAGTATCTACCCACGAAGGTCAACCCATTGCTCGAAAACAGCAGGCTATACATGAAATGGGAAAGATCACATAATAGCAGGGGCATACAATTCGCGGCTGTGTTATGTAATGAGAAGCATGAATCGATTAAATAAGTATTTAAGAGAGCAGTTTCAGAGAATTGAATTCGGCTTCCAGAAAGAGACCGCCCTTGATATCCGATGAGGAGAGGGCCTGGTTGCTGGACGCCAGGAGATCAATAGTGAAATATGAGCTTTATAGGGCGGCGCAAGACGATGATATGCCCGCCCAAAATGGGAAACTAACCCTGAAAGAATGGGACAAATTATCAAAACGTGAACAATGGGAGCTAATTAAGAACACGGATCTGGAAGAAGCGACAAAGGGCATGAGTGACAGCGAACGCTCTAGCTACATCGAAAAACTCCAGACGATAAGCAATGTAGTTGATAAAGGCGATGGATATCGACTTTTGCACTATTTAACAATTTCCGGTTACATTGACCGCCCAAATACACCTTAGCTTACGGTATGTATAACCTGTAAGCTATCCTATATTTTTTCGCTATCCATTAAACCGCAAAACATTATTATAAGGATCGAATGCGAAGCGTTTTAGATCTGTGGCGGGCCGCCCCTCGCCCAATATAAACGGCGATGGTTATGAAGGCTGCAGCGAAAACTGGCCGGGTAGACAAGGGGAAAAGACATATTCGATGAAAGATAAAATGGCTGTGGATGTGATATTATGAAAAGCATTATTGTAATCTCTTTAGTCCTCCTAGCTGGACTGGCATCTGCATACACCCCTGAGCAGCAAACCACATTAGACGGCATGAACCTTAGCTTCAGGCTCGGTATAGCCTACGATATGGCAAGCCAAGGACAAAAAGTAACCGAGTTCAATGCCCTCGTAGATGAATATAATGCGTGGATTCGGCAGCATTTTGGCGAGGATGCAAATTTGCTCATGCCAAAGTTAAATGAATCGACGACTGTGGGCACGACCTCAGTAGGAGGTCCAGCTTTGGCAAAGCCATTCAACGCCAGCAGCGATCTCTCCCAATTTGGAAAACAACAGGTATATACCGAGTCTACCACACCGCGGACACCGGAGGAAATTTCCCAGCAAGAGCATGAGAAATTTCTA
>JAJRAX010000193.1 GCA_028679775.1 Methanothrix sp.
ACCAAGGTTGGCAGGATCTTCACAGGTTAACTCAAGACCCGGATAGCAACGTGCGAGGGTTCGCAGTCGATGCTTTAGGGTCATCTTTTGCGCTTCTGCCCGATAAGTCTCAGAGCTGGCAGGATCTGCACAGGCTCACTCAAGACCAGGATGATGGGGTGCGACTAGACGCAGCTTATGCCTTGGATTCAGCTTTTTTCCATCTGCCCGACAAGTCTCAGGGCCAGCAGGATCTGCACAGGTTAACTCAAGACCCGGATAGCTACGTGCGATGGATCGCGGTCCAAGCATTGGGCTCAGCTTTTGCGCTTCTTTCCAACAGGACCGAGGGGTGGCAAGATCTTCTCGGGCTCACTCAAGACCAGGATAGTGAAGTGCGAGAGGCTGCAGCCAATGCTTTGGGTTCAACCTTTGCCCATTTGCCTGATAAATCCCAAGGCTGGCGGGATCTTCTCAGGCTCACCCAAGATCGAGATATTGGGGTGCGATGGAACACAGTAAATGCATTGGTTTCAGTATTTGCTCTTCTGCCAGATAAATCCCAAGGCTGGCGGGATCTTCTCGATCTCATTCAAGACCAAGATAGCTATGTGCAGGAGGTCGCTGCCGATAACCTGGATTCAGCCTTTGTCCTTTTGCCTGACAAAGTCCAAGGCTGGCAGGATCTTCTCGAGCTCACTCAAGACCAAGATAGCTATGTGCAGGAGGCCGCAGTCTATGCCCTAGACTCGGCTTTTGCCTTTCTGCCCGACAAAGGCCAAGGTTGGCAAGATCTTCTCAGGCTCACTCAAGACCGGGATAGTGAGATGCGATGGGACGTAGCTCATAACTTGGGTTCAGCCTTTGTCCTCTTGCCTGATAAATCCCAAGGCTGGCAGGATTTACACGAGTTAATTCATGATCAGGATAGTGAAATGCGGATGGCCGCGGCCCGAGCCTTAGGCTCAGCTTTTGCCTTTCTGCCCGACAAGTCTCAGGGTTGGCAGGATCTGCACAGGTTAGCTCAAGACCAGGATGGTGAAATGCGGATGGCCGCGGCCCGAGCCTTAGGCTCAGCTTTTGCCTTTCTGCCCGACAAGTCTCAGGGTTGGCAGGATCTGCACAGGTTAGCTCAAGACCAGGATAGCTTCGTGCGACAGAGTGCAACCGATGCCTTGAGCTCAGCTTTTGTGCTTCTGCCCGACAAAGACCTGGGTGGGCAAGATCTGCACAGGTTGACTCAAGACCAGGATAGCTTCGTGCGAGGTAGAGCAACCCGATCCATGGGTTCAAATTTTGTGCTTCTACCTAACAGAGCCCAGGGCTGGCAAGATCTGCACAGGTTAACTCGAGACCAGGATAGCTTCGTGCGACAGAGTGCAACCGATGCCTTGAGCTCAGCTTTTGTGCTTCTGCCCGACAAAGACCTGGCTGGGCAAGATCTGCACAGGTTGACTCAAGACCCGGATAGCTTCGTGCGAGGCAGAGCAACCCGATCCATGGGTTCAACTTTTGCGCTTCTACCCAACAAAGACCTGGGCTGGCAAGATCTGCACAGGTTAACTCAAGACCTAGATAGCGATGTGCGAATGTTTGCATACTACTCGCTAGGAAAAATCTCAATTTGCAGAGCCTCTGAATCCAACGAGAAAGATGCAATAAGATCTGAGCTGGAAGCTGCAGTGGATTTCTTTGAGAGATCAACTGAAGAGCGGCCTTATTACAATCCTGCCAGTTTTTGCCGTCCATTTTATCGATCGTACCTGGCGCTGACATTTCAGGGAGCATCTGAAGCAGAGGTGCAAAGATATCTTGCTGAAGCCAAGGAGGCCACCGGAAGCTCTGAAAACAAAAAGGAGCTATTTGGCGCTGTTGAAAATTTGGCCAAGGCCCTGGAAGAATCCCAAAAGCTCAAGGAAAAATCCATAGAATGCATTCGAAGCGATCTCAAAGCCTATCAGTGGTATTGCGATCGTGCAGCAGAGCACATGGCCACAGTGGAAGAAAAGGCTCCGGGTGCAGTCAAATTGCTCAAAAAATGCAATCCGATTATTGAAGAGAGGATAGAGGCCACTATTGCTGAGATCCAGGAGACTGCCAGGGAAATTTGCCGGGCAAACCGCGGATCGGGCACGAAATATGAAGCGCTTGGCGTCTTAATAGATCAAGAGGCAAAGAATCTATCTTCAGAAGATCCAATAAAATTATTCGAGATCATCACAATGATCGCTTCGGGTCTTAGAGAGTTTTGCGGATGTTTGCCCGAGGATAAAAGGGAGCAAGCCTACGAGATATTGTATGAGATCAAAACAGAGCGAGATCCTTACAGCAAGCTCTCCAGAATCTTGCTGGTTCAGACGTATCTCCAATCGAATATCACCCAGGCAGAATACGAGTCTGCGATAAATAGCAAGCTCGAAGAAATTCACAACGACATAAAATCAATGAATAAAAAAATTGACACAATAATATTCGATCTGGCAAAGATAAAAATTACATCAGGAGATATTATATCTAATCTTTTGGCCATAAAAACTGAACTGACTAAAATAGCAGAGATTGAAAAGAGTTCTGCTTTAGAGCGAGAGAGCGTTTTAAAGAAATCATCTCCTCCAAACGAGAGCCAAATCGCTCTGGGAAACCTCATCGAGGCCAAGGTCTCGGAGCTGGAAGAAATCTTGAAGACAAAGGCGACGAAAGAAGACGTTTCAGCCATTCTGAATAAGCTGGAAGACCTGAAGCCATCTGCAGGATTTGAATGGTTAGGCAGAATTGCAGACTTGATAGCGATTTTCGATGCTTCGATAAAGATCTTTCAATTCCTCCTGTAGCCAAAGAACTCACTTTTCCACAGCAATCTTTCAGATCCATCCTCTCGATTCCCAACAGGTCCATCAGCAAGTGCACTGCCACTGCCAGGCGCATCTTCTGCACCATTCAGCCCTCTGGCAGGTGTTTTACAGCTTCGCTAACCCCGGCCTGCGTCCCCGGCTGACTGTGCGCCCGAAGGCCACCACAGTGCGCAGGCCGACACACTCAAGCGCGGGCGGGCGGAAGACGCCGCGGCCCTGGATGCGCTGCAGCCGGCGGTGCTGGAGTGGGCCATCCGGGGCGAGCTTTGTATCT
Organism: Methanothrix sp.; assembly: GCA_028679775.1. Taxonomy (GTDB): domain Archaea; phylum Halobacteriota; class Methanosarcinia; order Methanotrichales; family Methanotrichaceae; genus Methanothrix. The sequence continues at coordinate 3,106 of JAJRAX010000193.1, forward strand.
CGCAACTCCAGCAATTCGAGCCTGATTATCATTAATCCTCATGAAAGCTCTTATTTGCACTCACATACACCCTGATCTCCAGCAAAGTACCTCTCCTTGAGCTTTAGAGCCACGTTTACGAGCCCAATCAAGACCGGCACCTCTATCAGTGGTCCGATCACTGCTGCAAATGCCTCCTGGGAGGCGATGCCAAACACTCCCACGGCCACGGCAATTGCCAGCTCGAAGTTGTTGCTGGCAGCGGTAAAGGATAGGGCGGCAGTTTTCCCGTAGCTGACGCCCAATTTATACGCCATGAAGAAGCTTAGAGAGAACATGATCAGGAAATAAAACACCAGGGGCACTGCCACCCTCACTACATCAAAGGGAAGCTGCACTATGTAGTCTCCCTTCAAAGAGAACATAACCAAAATGGTGAAGAGCAGAGCAGTGAGTGTGAGCGGGGAAATCTTAGGTATGAAGTCCCTCTCATACCAAGCCCTTCCTCTGGCCTTTATCAGCGCAAATCTTGTGATGATGCCAGCAAGGAATGGAATGCCCAGATAAATGAAGACGCTCTGTGCGATCTGGGCAATTGTCACATCGACGGCTGTTCCCTCAGCAATGCCTAACGCGGCAGGCAAAAGTGTGATGAATACATAGGCATAAACGGAATAGAACAGCACCTGAAACACTGAGTTGAGCCCCACCAACGCGGCGCAGTACTCAGTGTCTCCGCAGGCCAGCTCATTCCAGACGATGACCATGGCTATGCATCTGGCAAGGCCAATGAGGACTATGCCGTACATGAGATGAGGCGAGTCTCGCAGAAAGATTACCGCTAGGGCAAACATCAGAACGGGTCCAATGATCCAGTTCTGCACGAGGGAGAGGCTGAGAACCTTTCTATCCCGGAAGACTTGCCCAAGCTCCTCGTACTTCACCTTGGCTAGAGGAGGGTACATCATCAGTATCAAGCCGATGGCGATAGGTATCGATGTCGTGCCAATCTGCAGGCTCAAGATGAACCGGGTTATGCCAGGCGCATAGTAGCCCGCGGCCACGCCGATCAGCATGGCTGCAAAAATCCAGACTGTAAGATAACGGGACAAAAAATCCAGTCCCCGACCGACTCCGTTTGACATTCGCTATATCCCTTCCTCAAAAATTAAATTTTAATATTATGTTGTCCCCAATTTTTTGTACTTTGATCCGGCATCACTTGCACTGGACTTTGCATCATCATCACCAATATCATTATCATCATCAGCATCATCCAGCACGTCCGCAACTTGATGAGCCCTCCAATCCTCCCAGGTATATATGCGAGCCTGAAATCCCATGAGCTGCAGGGCATACCAGACCAGAGACGATCGGTTGTAATCATCGGAATAGACAACGATTGGTTTGTCTTTTTCGAGTCTGGAAAATACGGTTCCTAGATCTGTGCTGTCCTTGATCCTCTCGCCCTTGATTACATTTGATGGATCCAGAGCAGTAGAGCCTGCAATCCGCCCCTGTCCAAAATCCGCAAAGGGCCGGGCGTCTACAATCTGGGCCTTGCCGGACTTTACGTACTCGTAATCGGCAATAATATCAGCCTTGATGGCAGGCCGGTACTCTGCTTTTGGCAGTAGCCTCTCTGTTGTCTCTTCAGGCAGTCCTGCAGCCTTCCAGTCTGCCAGGCTCCCGTCCAGAAGCTCTAGATCCTCATGGCCCAGATATCGCAGCACAAGGTAGGCGAATTCAGCCTCTCCGGAACTCAGAGAGAGTCCATAGAGAACAAGCGAATCATCTGGGAAGACGCCGGCATCGCCCAGCACTTCGGCGAGCTCTTCAACAGTTTTGAGATTGCCATCTTCGTCGATGAACTGCCTGCTTGGAATATGAATTGCATTCTTGATGTGAGACGCAGCATAGCCGTTAGTATTGGTGACATCAATTACCAGATCCGAGCTGGAGACGCTCTTCATGGACTTGAGAATCTCGCCGTTAGGAAATGATCGATCTCGATCTGACGGATTTTCGGTGCTGTCTGCTGATCCTGCACCAGCACTTTTCTGGGAGCTGTCCGACGTGTCAGCTTGATCGGTACCTGGCTCGGAATTGAGAAATGCGCTGGGGTCCCAGGTTCCTCCGCTGCAACTGCACCCGGCCTGCGTACAGGGCAATGAAGCTATCAAAGATAACAGTATAAGTCCTGAAATATAAAATCTAACCATATTTTACCTCATTCATAAGCTTAACAAGATTGAGCATCTCAATTACAGCGCCCTCCGAGAGCCGGTATCTGGACCACCTTCCGTCTTTCCGCTCTTTGATCAGGCCGGCGTCCTTGAGGAGGGATAAATGATGAGATGTGCTAGATTGGGGCCGGTCCACTGCGACCATGATCTCACAGACACACAGCTCGCCTTCTCGCAGAAGAGAGAGGATCTTGAGGCGACAGGGATCGGCCATGGCCTTGAATATCTCAGCTTCGGCCTTTATTTGTGTCTCATCAAGCTTGTTCGTAATGCAACGCAGCTTATTGACCTTGCATTCCGCCTTATCTGCGTCTCCGATCAGCCGCGTCATCCTGTTGACGGCCTCATCAGATACCTCTGCCATAAAACAATGCACCTCAGCAGCAACAGCAGCTCTTATGATCCATCAGGTTATCTTTCTCAAGCCCCAGGCAAGCCTCGCAGATCCTTATTCTCCCTCGATCCTCGTGAGTTACTATGAAGAGGGATTTTGCTTCTTTGTTGCATATCTCGCATTTTGCGCTGATCATTTTCAGTCCTTTACCAAACAGTTCATATCTAGTTATTTCGATATATAAAATTTGCCGTCATAACGCTAAATTGAATTACGTCATTTGTCTTTAATTAAATAAAACTAGTATGTTTTTATAATTCAGTTGCATCCGAATCAAAATTAACAATTGAGAATGATCTTACCATCGAGAAAGCTTATTAGCAGATAGTATCAATGACAATATTTTCAATATGTAATGCTTCTTAGGTTATTATGTCGAAAGACTTATATCCAATAATGTCGATATGCCAGCCTGCAAGAATTGCGAGAACTCTATGTGGATATAGAATCAATCGTTATGGAGAGTGCATCATGGAAATTAAAAAAAATAATTTTGCGGATTTTCTAATTGCCATAATTCTTCTGGCATCAGGCATTAATGCTCTCGGAGCCGAATATCCTGTTGGATCCGGAAATGATGACTGGTGGACGACATATCCTGACCAGTCCTCAGGAGCCGGCGAAGATGTCAATCATCCCTCCTGGGTGATGGACGCACTGCAAGAGAAGCCTGTGCTGATCTACGTGCATAAGTCTTGCGATTATTGCGCGCCTCAGACTAACGCTGTGCAAAACATCACCGGGGAATTCGGCAACGAAATCGTGTTTTTCGAGATAAGTGCAGAGGGTAACGACTCCAGAGCTGAAGAAGCCCTGCAGGCATATGATCCCAACGGCGGCACCATGTATGTTCCGCTAACAGCTATTGTGTCTTTAGGCTCTAATTCCGATGGCGAGGTCGTGCCAGTCTGGCACAGCTCCGAGGAGATCACCGGAGATGCCTGGATTGAGAATTATGTGGAGGACGCATTAACCCAATACGATGAGTTCTCTGTCGAATGGACACCATGAAGGCTGAACAGGAATCTGAGTGCCTTGAATTTCGGAACCCTTGCCATGTCTAAAACTCCCAAAAAGAGCCAAGCATTCCTAAAGCCGGGATGGCTTGCACCCTTTTTAATCTTTTTTGCCCTGATCTGCGCAGTCTTTCTCTCTTCGTCTCCAGTACTGGCCGACAAGACAAAAGCTCCAGATTTTAGGGCAATTGATCTTGACGGAAATAATATCAGCCTTGGCGACTTTCTGGGAGCGCCAGTCCTCTTGCACTTCACCAATATCGAAAATCCGCTTTGCAGGGAGTGCGAGCATGCTCTGCAAAACCAGACGCGTCAGATCTCTCTTTTAAGTGAAAGATATCCTGGCACAAAAATCATAACCCTCAACGTACGGAAGAATCCCTACTCCAAAGACGGACCGACCCTTGCCAGGCAATGGTGGGGTATCAATGTGACATGGCCCTGGATTGAGGACTATGAGCCGTACTCCATCACAGGCAAGTACATCGACTTCACCACACTGGATGGGGGCTTTGCCAACCCAACCCTGATCCTCATCGATAGAGATGGCATGGTAGCAGGCCTCTATCACGTCTATCAACTGGGCAAAGGAGAGATCGACGGCATAAAGAGCGCCGAGACTCTATACAGCAGCCTGCAAAATAGAGACGCCAAAGAGGACGCACCATTTGGATTTAAGGGAGCAGTCTCCAGCCAAAAAGTAAATTACTTGGGCATGTTTGCCCTTGGAATAATAACCTCTCTTTCTCCCTGCTCCGTAGCCCTGCTCCTTGCAATGTTCTCCTACGTCATGACAGCCAGGAGAAAGGAGGAGTATCTGAGAAAGTCTTCATCGGCCTCGAAGGATGGATTTCTGATCGGAGTGGCCTTCACGCTGGGAATGGCTGCAGTCTTCTTTGTGGTGGGACTCTTCCTGTCCGATGTCGGAGTGTTCATCCGCCAGGCTCGGTTCTTCGATCTGGCAGCCGGAATGCTGATGGTCATTCTCGGAATAAATATACTCAAGCCCATTGGCGAGATCATCGAGCCGGTGCGCTCTCGCCTCTCATTGGCCCATGAAGGCTCCCCTGCGTTATCTGGAGAGGCCGCACCGAGAAATAAGGGAATGATGGAGCGTTTGGTCCATTTTTCTATGGGCCTCTTCCAATACTCGGCTTTCATCGGTGCTTTCGTTTTGGGCGTCTTCTTTGCCCTGGGCTGGGCCCCCTGTGCAGTCTCTTTGGTCTTTCCAGTTCTCATCTGGCTCATATCCCAGGATGTCACCCCACTGGCCGGCGGCCTGATGCTCTTCGTCTTTGGAGTGGGCCACGGCGTGCCGGTGATTCCCATAGCCACGTTTTCCCGTGCGGTTGGAGGAAAGATTGGTGAGAGGTATATCTCGGCAGGAAAATGGGTGACCAAGATATTTGGAGTGGCGGTGATTCTGATAGGGCTCGTATATGCGGTGAGGTACATCGGATTCAAGATGTGGTAGGCATTCATGCAACCTTCATGCCATCTTTTTAAGTATCATCTCCTGGGAGAGGGTATTGACCTCCTCGATGGTGGCATTGTCCACCGGTGTGATGTCGCCGAAAGCGTCCATCAGCAATACTCGTCCCTCTTTTCTCTTGGCTGCCAGAATGTTCTTGGTGACCATCCGACGCTCAGTTGAGCTGTCTTCCAGGAGGTAAACTGTAAACTCACACATCAGGCCTCACCCAGCATGCATGTCTTTATCCTGAGGATATCCTTCAAAGAAGATGCATCCGGATCGCTGTCCAACAGCAGAGCACCCTTCTTGTCCGCCGATACAACTGCCTTGTCAAAGCCCACAGATAAGATCAGGTCGGCATTTCCATTGAGATATTTCGCGGCTGATGAAAGGTCCTCATCCACCTCGACCTTGTTTACTACAGCGATCTGCTTTTTCACACCCAGATCGTGGGCAAGCTTGAGTCCGTGCTTAGCGACCTCAAGGGACTTCGGTGTGGGCTCGGTGATGACAAAGGACATATCGAACTCTGAGGCCAGGCCTCTGCCGAAGATCTCAACTCCTGCCTGGGAGTCCACAAATATGAAGTCGTTCTCCTTGATGCCTGAAGACAGGTAATTGACCAGCAGCTTGACCAGGGAAATGGGGCCACATAGGCAGCCTGCACCGCCAAATGGAATTGTGCCCATCACTATCAGCTTCACTCCATCGGCGGCGTCGACTATGAACTTATCCAGATCCTCAACGCTGTGCTCTTTGCC
>JAJRAX010000194.1 GCA_028679775.1 Methanothrix sp.
ATATCGAATTTCCTGAGCCTGATGCAGCGCAAGAGGTTCGACTACAGCCCAGGGCTGGAAGCGTTGCCGCTGCTGAATCAGGAGATCGCTTCTTTCAAATACCACCTGACTTCGTCGGGGCATACCGGCTTTGATGCTGAAGTCGGTGCTCATGACGATCTCATCTGCGCCATCTGCATCCCTCTGATCATCGGCGAGTGGCAATTCCAGGTGCCGCCGGAGTATGACCGCGATGACTCTATTGATCTCTATCGAGACGTTCCGGATATGGGTGTCTACTCGGGCCCGTATTAGGTAGAACTCCTGCTCGGTTATTGCTGCATCAAGATTCCAAGGCGCTTGCGCGCTAGTCGTTCCGATGGAGCATTGCGCCGGACAAGGGTTCGGCCATTTTCCAGCCTTCCGGGTTCTTTGAAAGTTAATGGATTTTTATCACTCTCTCGCCTGAAAAAGCTCTGTCACATTTTTGGGTAGTCTACCTTCAATGAGTTGACCGATCCATTCCAGCCTAGAATGCTGGCAAAAGAAGAGTTGATTGCATTCGATTGGCCCTTCACAAGCGCATCTAGGCAGATGAGTTCTCTTGCTACGTTTTTCATGCCCAACAACTCGTTATCGGTAGACTACCCATTTTTGAGTTGCTCAAATAAAATGTCATCAGCAACGCCAAATCATGCACCTCTATGTTTTCAAATCGTCATATAAGTTGAGAAAGTTTAGGTTCGCAGCCATAAATCCTCAGCATGTATCTCAAATGATTAAATATAGTGCCGAGATGTGTTCACCTTTGGAGGTGAATTAAGCACATTTGTTTACCTGAAATAAGAAATACAAACTTGCCTCAAAAGGCGGCCACCGCCGCCGGTGCCGCCTTATCAATAAATTGATCGCATGAGTTAGATGGCGGATAACTACTAGCAGCAATTATTAGATTCATATTAGCAAGGAACCGCAAAAAAGCGACTCCGGCCTTTCGCCAAATCACTAGATTTATCAAAATAAAATTCGTGGAGCAATATGAGACAGGTAGCAATATACGGAAAAGGTGGAATCGGCAAGTCGACCACCACCCAAAATCTCACCGCAGCCTTGTCCACCATGGGCAAGAAGATCATGCAAATAGGCTGCGATCCAAAAGCGGACTCGGTCAAATTCCTGATGAACGGCAAGAAGCAACCATCCGTTCTGGACACTCTCCGGAAAGAAGGCGACGTACAGCTTGAAGACGTCCTAAAGGTCGGATTTGGCGGCATCAAATGCGTTGAATCCGGCGGCCCGGAACCCGGCGTAGGCTGTGCCGGACGCGGCATCATCACTTCCATCGGCCTGCTGGAGAACCTAGGAGCCTACACGTCGGACCTCGATTACGTCTTCTACGACGTCCTGGGCGACGTGGTCTGCGGCGGCTTCGCCATGCCCATTCGTGAAGGAAAAGCCCAGGAGATCTACATCGTGGCCTCAGGAGAAATGATGGCCCTCTATGCGGCCAACAATATCTGCAAGGGCATTCAGAAGTTCGCTGAGGCAGGCGGAACGCGCTTGGGGGGCATCATCTGCAACTCCCGCAACGTCGACCGGGAAAAAGAACTTGTGGGAGCTTTCGCCAAGAAGATCGGCAGCCAGATGATCCAATTCATCCCCAGAGACAACGTCGTTCACCAGTCTGAGATCCACAAACAAACGGTCATCCAGTACGCCCCAGACTCCGATCAGGCCAAGGCCTACCTGGGACTTGCCAAGGCCGTGGATGAGAACCAGATGTTCGTCATCCCGAAGCCGATGGAGTACGAAGAACTGGAGCAGGTCATGATGGAATGGGGTGTTGTTGAATGAAGATGATCCGAGCCGTCATCAGGCCGGAGGCTGTGGACAAGGTTGCCGACAAACTGGAGGCTGGAGGATTCACCGCCCTGACCCGCATCGAGGTTTTCGGTAGGGGGAAGCAGAAGGGCATCAAGGTTGGCGACGTTGTCTACGACAACCTTCCAAAAACCATGCTAATGATAGTCGTGGATGACGCCAAACTGGAAGGCGCAGTCAAGATCATCGAGAACTCCGCCCGAACCGGAAACATAGGAGACGGCAAGATCTTCGTTTCTACCGTCGAGGAGGCATACACCATCCGAACCGGTGCGCGGGGGCTTTAATGAAGGAAATCTTGGCCATTATCCAGATGAACAAGATAGATGCCACCAAAGAAGCTCTGAATATCATTGGCATACCGTCACTCACCGTCCACATCGTCTACGGACGGGGAAAGCAGCGAGGTTTGAGGATTCCGAATCTATCTCAGCTTGAAGGGGCCGATCAAATGAGAATGAAGTTCATTCCCAAGAGAATGATCTCCTTAATTGTGAAGGACGGAGACGCGGAGAAGGTCATCAAAACCATCATTGAGGTGAATCAGACAGGTCAGGTGGGCGACGGGAGGATCTTTGTCAGTCCCATTGATAACGCTGTAAGAGTGCGAACAGGAGAGGAAGGAAACGAGGCCCTCGGATAACGTAATTCGATAGCAGCATCTCACATATAGCGATCTGAATCGAAACTTTTGGGCACAGATGGCTGATCATTTGTTTGCATGATTAGTCGATATGCTCGAATTTCGGCAAGTCCATTTAGATGCACCACCCGAGGATAAACTCGGAGGGGAAGGGCAGAGACCGACTCCTTAGCGGGAGAGGCCTACGAAGCCGGGCATAAGTCATACTTGTATTGTTTGGATGAATTTCAATCTGTAATTGGAGATACTATGAAAAGAGAAGGAGGAATATAAAATGCCAACAGTATTATTTGATTGTGATACTGCTATTCCTGAGCGGAAGAGGCATTGTTACATTAAGGAAATGGGCGAGGATACAACCCAATATTTGCCAAGTTCGGACATTTCGACCATTCCTGGTACATTGTCTGAGCGGGGTTGCGCTTATTGTGGTGCCAAATTGGTTATTGGTGGGGTTCTCAAAGACACTATACAAATGATACACGGCCCGGTCGGATGTGCTTATGATACATGGCATACGAAACGCTATCCGAGCGATAATGGCAATTTCCAGCTCAAGTATGTGTGGTCAACAAATTTGAAAGAGAAGGATGTTGTATTCGGTGGTGAGAGGCGGCTGAAGGCGAGTATATTAGAGGCCTTTGCTGAGATGCCTAATATTAAAAGAATGATCATCTATACGACCTGTGCAACTGCCCTGATCGGAGATGACCCCAAGAAAATTGCAGCGGAAGTTCAAAAAGAACTCAAGGATATAGATATTTTCGTAGTTGAATGTCCGGGCTTTGCCGGGGTCAGCCAGTCGAAGGGACATCACGAATTTAACATCAGTTGGATGAGAGATAAGGTTGGCACGTGGGAGCCCAAGATCACCAGTCCTTATACGATCAATTTTATAGGTGACTATAATATTCAGGAGGATAGCTACGTTTGCGAAAAGTATTTTCACAAAATGGGCATACAGATCATTGCGCATTTTACTGGAAATACAACGTATGATTCACTTAGGGGAATGCATCGTGCTAAGCTGAATCTCGTCAATTGTGCGAGATCGGCAGGATATATCGCAAATGAATTAAAGAAGAGCTATGGAATTCCACGGATGGATATTGATTCCTGGGGATTCGAGTATTGCAAGATAATGTTAAGGAAGCTTGGAGCGTTTTTCAGCCTTGAAGATAAGGCAGAAGAAGTGATTGCCGAAGAGGTTGAGAAGTGGAAACCGAAGTACGATTGGTATAAGACGCGTTTGCCAGGCAAGAAAGTCGCAATTTGGACTGGCGGACCGCGCTTATGGCACTGGACCAGAGCATTGGAAGACGAACTGGGAATGAAAGTAGTTGCGATGTCCTCTAAATTTGGGCATCAGGAGGATTTCGAAAAGGCCATTGCCCGAGGCACAACGGGAACAATTTATATCGATGATGGAAATGAACTTGAGTTCTTTGAAGTGATCGAAAAGGTAAATCCGGATCTCATTCTGACAGGTCCTCGCGTAGGAGACCTGGTGAAAAAACTGCACATTCCTTATGTCAATGGGCATGCATATCATAACGGTCCCTATATGGGATTTGAAGGTGCCGTAAATATGGCGAGAGATATGTATAATGCCATCAATTCGCCACTCATGAAGCTGGCAAAAGAAGACCTTCGAGGGGGGTGATTACGACGGACGAAAAAAGAGAAGAAGTTCTTGCACAGATTCAAGGGCGATGTTTATGGCAATTTTTTTCCAGAGCATGGGATAGGGAAGAGAATATTAACGGCATTCTGATGATGATGGCAGATATCATGACCGGAGAGACTTCGCATCTTGAAACATCTGCTAACAAATATTTTTATGCCGATGCAAAAATAGTGACCGCAGAGCTGAAAGCCTGCCTTCCCTGGCTCAACGATATGAATAAAGAAGAATTGAAAGAATTATTGAATGGCGTCAAAGAAAGGCTTCTCGATATTACTGTCAAGAATTCGTTGAATGGGGAACTTCGTGTGAAGAATTATTGACCGAATGAAATGCAAGTGCTATTCTATTGAATAGAGTCAGAATTTCTGAAATCATCAATCCAAATCCGAGTGGAGGCAACGATGTATTGTGAGATTAAAGAGAAGGAGCGTAGCGGCATTATTAACCCTATGTACAACTGTCAGCCGGCTGGTGCACAGTTCGCAGGTATAGGAGTGAAGGATTGTATTCCATTAGTGCATGGGAGCCAAGGATGCACCATGTTTGTGCGTCTGCTCTTTGCCCAGCATTTTAAGGAAAACTTCGATATTGCTTCCACATCGGTGCATGAAGAATCTGCAGTATTCGGTGCAGTGAACAGGATCGAAGTGGGGGTAGATGTCCTTGTTCAAAGATATCCTCATTTGCGCATCATCCCCATCATCACGACATGTTCCACTGAAACAATCGGCGACGATGTTGAAGGAACTATAACCAAGATCAATCTGAGTTTGAAAGCCAAATATCCTGGTCGCAAGGTTTTCCTAATACCTGTGCATACTCCGAGCTACAGCGGAAGCCATGTCAGCGGTTATAATGCGGCAGTTCAGGCATTCATTTCAAATTTGGCGAAAAAAGGAGAGCCCAATGGCAAATTGAATATCTTTACAGGATGGGTAAATCCAGGCGATGTCATCGAAATTAAGCATTATCTCAGAGAAATGGGGGTCGATGCCACCGTGTTTATGGATACTGAAAACTTCGATTCTCCTATCATGCCGGATAAATCCATAACCACTTTCGGCAATACAACGGTGGAGGATTTTATAGATAGTGCTAATGCATTGGGCTCGATTGCCTTATGCAGATATGAAGGTGGGAGCGCTGCGGATTTCCTGAAGGAAAAGTTTGATGTCCCTTCCATTGTGGGTCCTACTCCTATCGGTTTAAAGAATACAGATATCTTTCTGAAAAACATCAGCAAACTGACCGGAAAAGCAATTCCTGAATCCCTCATACGAGAACGCGGCAAGGCTATTGATGCAATGGCCGACCTCACGCATATGTTTTTTGCAGACAAAAGAGTTGCCATATATGGAAATCCCGATTTGGCCATAGGTCTCGCCGAGTTTTGTCTTGAGGTCGAGATGAAGCCTGTGCTTCTCCTGCTGGGTGATGATAATCCAACATATAGAAAGGATCCAAGAATTGCAGAGCTCAAAGAGAAAGTTGATTTCGATATGGAAGTCGTTTTGAATGCGGATTTATGGGAATTGGAACGCCGCTTACGCGACAAAGAAATCGAACTCGACTTGGTTATGGGGCATTCGAAGGGTCGTTTTGTCGCCATTGACTACAACATCCCTATGGTGCGTGTTGGTTTCCCGACCTTTGATCGTGCCGGTCTTTACAGGCATCCGGTCATTGGGTATAACGGAGCGATTTGGCTGGCTGAGACAATTGCAAACACTCTATTTGCAGATATGGAAAACAAGCACAATAAGGAATGGATTCTGAATGTTTGGTAAGTTGAAACGGTGCGAAAAATGGTATTGAATCTATTCCCAAATCAGAAGAGATTGCACAGCCAATCATGGCTTTTGGGGTGGTATCATGTCTGATTGTGTAGAATTTTGATTAAAGTCGAGCAATGGAAGGGAGGTATCATGCCTGATAGCACTGAATTCTCAAACAGCATAATATTTTACGGACGCTTGAGCGAGCTTTATCGCCTGGCAAAGAATGGCAAAATAAAGACCTGCTTGCAAGGCAGTCATACCCGTCACTGCAAGTTCTGGACCGCGATGAAGGTTCTGAGTGGAATTAGGAACTCCATCGTCATCACGCATGGGCCCAGCGGCTGTGCTTTTGGAGTGAAAAAGGCATACAAGCTGACCAACTGCCGGAATAGCGGATCTCCATACGAGGCTGTAGTGAGTACCAATTTCGATGAGCGCAGGATCATTTACGGAGGTGATAAGGAGCTTAGAAGCGCCATCATCGAGGTCGAAAGAAAATATAGTCCAGATATTATTTTCGTGGCTTCCAGCTGCGCTACTGGAATCATCGGCGACAATATCGATGCTGTGGCTGAGAATGTGAGATCTGAGGTTGATTCAAAGATAATGACCATCCACTGCGAGGGTTTTGCAGGCGAATACCGCAGTGGGTTTGACCTGGTCTTCTGGAAGATAACCGAGCTTATGGACCCGCCAACTGTAGAGAGCCGGGCGAAGCTATCACATTCCGTGAACATCGTCGGTGGAAAAATGGGTCCTGAGAGAACAGAAGTGGCCACCGATGTCAAGGAGCTGGTGCGATTGATAGAAGGGCTAGGTGGAGAGGTTCACTCGGTCATCGCCGGCAATTGCTCCTTAAGCGAACTTAAGCAGGCTCCAAGTGTTGCCGTCAATTGCACTTTATGTCTGGACATTGGTTATGCCATTGGTACTGCCATGCGTGAAGAATATGGCACACCGCTCAACTCCACTATTCTTCCCTATGGAATTCAAGCTACGGAACGGTGGCTTGAGGGTGCGGCAAAATATCTGGGAATGGAAAAAGAAGCCCAGGCCCTGATGAAAAGAGAATACGAGGAGATCAAAGACGAGTTTGAAGAAGCCAAGAGATATATCGTGGGGAAAACGGCGATTGTGGAAGGCCATGACGCTATCAAGTCCCTCTCTATTGCTCATATGCTGGAGCGCGACTTCGGGATGCGGGTCATCATCTATAACTTCCATCCCTGGAGCACTGAGGCCAGGGAGACCAGCATAGATTATCTTCTGGAGACGGGCTTGGACCCTGAAATCTTGATCACCAAAGGCACCCTCGCCTTCGGCAAATATGAATCAATGAAACAGACTGAAGAGGAATTGCTGAACTTTCTTGGCGAGCTGGACCCCCAATCGACCGTTTATTTCGGCTCGTCTCTCAGCTTCCCACATATCCCCTTGGTGGATCTAAATGCGATATTGAATCGGCCCCGTTTTGGTTATCGAGGAGCTTTAAGAGTAGCTAAGTGCATTAAAACTGCTCTTGAATATGGTTTCCGGCCCAGAAGTTCCTTGATGAAGAGGATAGTTTTTCCAGAAAATGCAGGATTGTCGTCCGCCCAATCCCTGACGCCGAAATTAGCTCAGGATCTACCAGATTGTACGGTCTATGCGGGACAGAGGAGTGGAAAATGTATGAACAGCTAGAATTTGAAAACTGCAAATATAGCAAAGATCCTATCGTTGGATGCGCGCTTGAAGGAGTTGCCAGTATCGTCGCAGGAATAAGAGATGTGAGCATAGTCATTCATTCTCCTCAAGGATGCGCTGCTACAGTTGCAAGCGCCTATGATCACCACGAGATGGATTTTACTAAACGAAAGGTCGCGTGTACCCGCCTCTTCGAATCAGACATCGTTATGGGGGCGTCAGAAAAACTGAAAGATCTGATAAAGCAGGCCGATGCCACATTCGATTCCAAGGTGATGTTTGTAGTCGGCACCTGCGCGTCCGATATCATCGGCGAAGATCTTGTGGGAATTTGCCACTCCATGCAGTCTCAGGTTAATGCAAAATTGATACCAGTGATCGCAGGAGGTTTTCACGGCAACAGTTATGATGGTATAGACTTGGGACTGAATGCCCTGCTTCCATTTGTTCATTGTTTTCCCGACCATAAGATTCCAAACAGCGTTAACATCATTGCTCCGCAGGCAAATTCAAATCCAACATGGTGGGCGGATTTGCAGTGGGTAACGGACACTTTGAATATTCTGGGTATAACTGTGCAGACGGTATTATCGCATGATGTCACTCTGAGTGAATTAGATAATGCCTCTTTGGCATCGGCTAATATTCTTTTAAGTCATGATGTCGGCTATGAGTTCGCAAAAAGGTTGTGTGAGGCTCTCGGAATTCCTCTGATTCTCTCAGATATTCCCTTGCCTGTTGGACTCAAAAACACTGCTCGCTGGCTTAATGCGATAGGGTCGTATTTTGACGTAGAAGAACAAGTGGCCGATCTGATCCAAAACGGCGAAGCCATGGTCGTAGATATCCTCCGTCGGCGTGGATTGATGATCATTCCTCGATATCGCAACTGCAAGGTCGCTCTATCCGTTGATGCAACCCTTGGCATAGGCCTTGTCAGGATGCTCTTTGAAGAGCTGGAGATGATTCCTGAGGTTATCTTGTTCCGGTCCGATAGGGAGGAAGCCAGAGCGCTACTTGAAGAGGAATTGAAAAGCCTGGACATCTCGCCTAAGGTGGCTTTCGGGGTTGATGGGTATCAGATCAAACAGGCTCTGGAGCACTGCAATGTTGATGCCGTCTTAGGGTCGTCCTGGGAGAGATACCTCTCGGAGGAGGCTGGAATAAAGCTATGCTTTGATCTGCTTTCTCCAACCAACAGGGTCACCTATCTAGATAAAGCGTATTTCGGATATCAGGGAATGCTCAATATGCTTGAGCAGATAGGCAACGACTGGGAGGTGGCCTTTCGTTCCAAGGAGATTAACTGGACGCAGTATGACACTTCATAAAGGAGGTTCATTTATAAAATTCCTGGGCTGAATTTAGTAATTAGTGTAAATACATGGACGATTTTGAAAAAAAAAATGAATTAATTTTCAAGTTGAATGGTTGAATTATGTGGACTCACTGGAGCGAAGAAAAAATCAAAAAATGCCTCAAAAATGGGTCAATTGGCTTGATGCACATATCACTACCAATCAGCTTAATGCTTGCACTGC
The DNA here is from genome assembly GCA_028679775.1 of Methanothrix sp. Classification (GTDB taxonomy): domain Archaea; phylum Halobacteriota; class Methanosarcinia; order Methanotrichales; family Methanotrichaceae; genus Methanothrix. The sequence goes on from JAJRAX010000194.1 coordinate 9,196, forward strand.
TGATGTTTGCGATCTTTTTGACTTCGTTATTCCTTGGAAGATATGACATCGATCCATGCACGGTTGTATTGATCCTGCTGGCAAGACTCGTTGACCTGTTAATAAGCCTTTTAAGCTGGCCAGCATCTGCATTTATGCCTTGGCAACACGCACTGCCGCCGATCACCAATGCTTTCGCTAGCCTGTTCAGTCTAATGCAATCGCTGCTGCACCCCATGCGACATACCTGGCCTTCGGTAATGGAGACCGTTATATATGAAGTGCGGCTCCCTCGGTCTTTGATGGCCGTCCTAGTAGGCTCAGGACTGGCGATCTCAGGAACAACATTCCAGGGTACTTTCCGAAATCCTCTGGTCTCAGAATCCATCCTGGGTGTATCAGCAGGCGCAGGTGTAGGCGCAGCACTGGGCATCTTGCTTGATCAGAATACCTACATCATACAGCTTTTCGCCTTCGGTTTCGGTATGCTTGCAGTGGCCATGACCTTTTTAATCAGTCGGGTGTACAAGAGCAATCCCACTCTCGTCCTGGTTCTGGCGGGCATCATTGTAGGGGCCCTATTCTCGGCAATCACGTCTCTTTTTAAATATGTTGCCGATCCATATACCAAGCTTCCGGACATCGTGTTCTGGCTAATGGGATCATTCGCCAAAGTGTCTATGAAGGATGTGTATCTCACTGCACCGATCCTTCTGATAAGCATGCTTGTCCTGTATCTCATACGGTGGCGTCTGAACGTTTTGTCCATGGGTGATGAGGAAGCCAAAGCGCTTGGCATCGATACAAACAGACTGAGGGCGCTCGTAATTCTCTGTGCGACTTTTATAACTGCCTCTGCCGTATGCATTAGCGGCCTCATCGGATGGGTGGGTCTTGTTATCCCGCATATTGGCAGGATGCTGGTCGGGCCCGACCATAAGAACTTGGTGCCGGCATCGATCCTGATCGGTGCGTCATACATGCTGCTGGTTGACATCATCTGTCGCAATCTGACCGCCGGAGAGATCCCGGTGAGCATCGTCACCTCCATCGTCGGAGCGCCATTATTTCTGTATTTGTTGAAGAAGAGCAGGGAGAACTGGTCATAATGTGTGCAAGACTTGAGGTCAATAACGCCACCTTCTCGTACAATGGAAAAATGAATATCTTCGAGAATGTCTCCTTCTCGGTAGACAAAGGAGACATATTCTGCATCCTCGGGCCAAACGGTACAGGAAAGTCTACGTTGCTCAGATGCCTTTGCAATCTGTACAAGCTCAAAGACGGCAATATACTGATCGATGGACATGAAGTATCTCAGATGAGCCCATCGACGTTAGCTAAGAAGATCGGCTTCATTCCTCAGATCCACACACCTGCGTTTCCATACACCGTGCTTGAGGTCGTTATAATGGGACGCACGCCTCATCTCAATATAATCTCTGCCCCGTCGGAGAATGATTATATTATCGCAGAGGAAGCGATTAAAATGGCCGACATCGAGCATATCAAAGACAAGCCATATACGCAGCTCAGTGGTGGCCAGATGCAGATGGTGTTATTGGCGCGTGTCCTGGCACAGGAGCCGAAGATACTGCTATTAGATGAGCCCACGTCCCATCTCGATATTAGCCATCAGATTCATACAATAGAGATTGTCAGAAAGCTGGCTGATAAGGGGATCTCCCTGATAATGACGTCTCACTTTCCAGACCATGCCTTCATGGCCTCCAAAAAAGTGGGCATCATGAAGAATAAGTCCTTCATGAAAATAGGCAGTGCAGACGATGTCATTACCGAAAAGAACTTGAAAAGAGCATACGGCTCCGACATAAAAGTTGTTTACCTGGGCGGAGATATCAGCAGAAAAATTACAGTGCCTATGCTCAAAAGCACGATTCAGCAGATATGCAACCGTTAGAAGTTAATTTGGGTGGTGTAAATATGATCACTAATTCCAAAATCGTCATCACTTTTACAATCTTTGCTATATTGATACTGGCGGTCATCGCTGTAGGAGATACGACACCTCAGGAAACCACTGCAACTCCGACGGTACAAATAACTGACCTTGTAGGAAGAACCATAGAGATACCAACAAATGTAACTCGCGTGGCATCTCTGACTGGCCAGGGTTATGATAGGTTCATTGTCTTGAATCAAACTGATAAAATTTCCGTGATGTATCCTGTTTCATTACCTTGGGCATACAAAGTGGCACCGCATCTGAAGACCATTCCAACGATAGCGTCCCAAGAAGACCCTAACATCGAAGATCTTTTCAACGCGAAAACACAAGTCATCATATCCTCATATTTTAAAGGTGCGATAGAAAAAATGACAGCGTTCGGCATACCGGTGGTTGTCACTCAATTCACCGGTAGTAGCGGGAACATAGGGATGCCGCAAAGCGAGGAGGAATTTAGGGACCGTGTTAAGCAAGAGATGAGGCTCTATGGCGAAGTAATGGGGCCGGATGCGGAGAGGAATGCAGATAAATGGTGCGAATATTTCGATCAGAAAGTGAAGTATGTGAAATCGAGAACTGAAAGCCTGGAGGCCAGCCAACGTCCCAAGGTATTCTGGGGCCAAGGTCCCGGTCCACAAACAACACATACCAAAAACTCCTACCCACAGTGGTATGTGGAAATCGCAGGTGGCGACTACGCTGCAAAAAATGTCACTGGAACGATTGCTCAGACAATTCCGATAGAGCAGATAATTAAATGGAACCCCGATATCATCATCCTGGGCCGCAACAATAACACGGACATCGTTATGAATGATCCCAAATGGAAGGACATAAGGGCAGTACAAAATGCAGATGTGTACTTATGTCCGGCAGGCATAGGTTGGTGGGACTGTTGCAGTGAAGGGGTGCTCTTCATGGAATTTCTAGCCAAGACTCTTCATCCGGAGTTATTCCAGGATCTAAACATGACAAATGAGGTTAAAGATTACTATTCCAGGTTCTTCTGCTACGACTTGACAGACGAAGAGGCAAACAGAATACTGAAACACCTGCCCCCTGCCATCTGATCGGCGAGAGGATTTGTCAGATCAAAAATCCTATGAATGGAAGATTGTGGACCCGAGAAGATCCTTTCAGCCAATA
>JAJRAX010000195.1 GCA_028679775.1 Methanothrix sp.
CGGAAGGAACAGTGGAAATTATGTCAACACCCGGAGCTACCACATCGGGCTTGATCCGATCATCCCTTGTAGGCCCGGATCCCGAAAAGCTAGCCATGCGGCCATTGCTGTCAGCCGCCCCAACTGTGATGACATTTACCCCATCTCCAGGCGAGTCTATCAGGCCGGGAGGCAGAGCCAACACAATTGGAACCACCAGCAGCATAACATTGTCGTTATCATTCTCTTGTTGTGAGACCTGAGCCGATGTACTTGCCACCTGCCCGGAAGCCTCGCTGCTGTTGCGGTTTCCTGCAGCCACACAAACAACTGCACCAGCGCTCGCTGCATTGTCAGCAGCCATGGTTATGGGCGGATTGGTCTCACCCAGATTGATCCCGCCAAGGCTTAGGCTTAAAACATCAGCCCCGCTATAGACCGCCCATTCGATGCCGGCGATGATATCTGATACCTTTCCGTCCCCCTGGCTGTCGATGACTTTGACGTTTATCAGATCCGCACCGGGCGCAATTCCCTTGTATTTTCCATTGGAGGCAGCCCCAGACCCGGCAATGATTCCTGCTACCATTGTTCCGTGACCCAGCAAATCGTCCGCTGTGATCTCATCAGAGAGGAAATTCTTCTCTGCGACAACCTTTCCAACCAGGTCAGGATGGTTCTTGTCAATTCCTGAGTCAATCACAGCTACTGTAACTCCCTGGCCGTCAATTCCCTTCTCCCAAAGCCGGTCTGCCTTTATGATATGGGCATGAGATACATACTCGTCCCTGGAGTTCACATCACTGGAGTTCTCATCAGGAGCCGACACTTGAGTATTGCCATCAAGATAGATTTCAGATACCAGATCTTTCTTTGCCATCTCTCGAATTGCCCTGGCCGAGGCATCGCCTGCCAGGCCTGGAATGAGCCTGTATCTGTACCTGACAGTCAGGTCGCTTGACTTGATATCTGAAACGACATCATCAGCCAAACCATCTGATTTGAGCATGACGATTATGGCAATAGCCTCATCCGTTCCCTTATTGATTATCTCTTCTAACGCCGGATCGATCTTCTGATCCGCATTGGTAGCAGTCTGTGCCGCTCCGGCAATAGAGAACGCAGATAAAATCATGAACACAGCTAAAACGTGCTTTAAAATATTTCGACCCATAATTAACCTAACCCACCAGGTGACCTTTTCCCCAGTCCGACCCACCGATCACACCGATACTGTGTAAGCAGATAATGCTAAATAAACCTGTGGTGCTTCTAGGATTGATGATGCTGGAATGGCTGGTTTCTTATCTTCTCTGGATTAGCTTGTCTTTGCTTTTAGCATCAGCCCTGACAAAGAGCGGCCGCGTCGCCGCCTTGGGATGGGGCCTCTTTGCATTCTTCTGGTTCGGCCAGATAGACCATTATCTGAATATAGAGGATTACTTCAATGTAGTCCTCTTTTTTGCGACCGGCCTCTTGAGCTTCTACATGGCAGGGATAATGATGAACAGAGGCTTCTCTTCCAAGGCCTGCTGCTGGGTGAGCTATGCAGCGTCCGCCTGCGGTCTGATCTATTTCCCATTTGCCGAGATACAGTCCCTGCAGGCCTGGCTCATCGGATTTACAACATTTATAACTGCCAGGACACTGCAAGTCCTTTCCGTACCAGTAACCCTGGAGAGCTGGAACATCATGAGCCTCAACGGCCGATCGGTGGAGATCATCTTGGCCTGCACTGCCATCGAGAGCATAGCCCTCTTTGCTGGGGTGATACTATCAGTCCAGGCTCCATTGGGTCGCAAGCTGAAGGCTCTGGCAGCGTCCACCCTTTCCATATATGTTTTAAACATAATCAGAAACGGATTTGTGATCATGGCCTATGGATGGAGCTGGTTTGGAGATGAGAGCTTTGATATCGCCCACAATCTAATCGCCAAACTGGGATCGACACTAGCCCTCCTGGCCATATCTTACCTAGTATTCATGCTCTTGCCGGAGCTTTTATCAATCATTGATGAGCTTGCAGCAGAGGTCAAGCCCAAGAGAGGAGATACAGCATGAAACTGGCCAAGGGTTCAACACCATGGATCTCTGTTCCAATATTTCTTACAGCGGCACTTGCGGCTGCAGGAAGCTGGCACATGTCGGCATTAGCCCTTGCGGGCTCCGTCTTCATGATCTTCTTTCACCGGGACCCCGATCGCTTCCCACATGGAGAAGGTATGCTCTCACCGGCTGACGGAAAGGTCATAGAGGCCTCTGCCGACAGGATCACAGTCTTCATGAGTCCGTCAAATGTGCATGTCAATCGTGCCCCACTGGACGGGTTTGTGCGCAATATCGAATACAGAAAGGGCACCCACATGCCGGCTTTTCTGAATCGGGCCCGCGAAAACCAGCAGAATCGGATGCACCTGGTGACCGACGACGGCGAAATGGAGCTGCGACAGATAACCGGAACCCTGGTCAGGAAGATAGTCTGCTACGTCCGTCCCGGAGATCAGGTCTCGCGAGGAGAGAGAATAGGAATGATACGCTTCGGATCGAGGGTGGAGGTCAGCATTCCAAGCGGATATAACTTGCGAGTCTATGAGGGTGATCGGGTCCGAGCAGGAGAGACTGTGATCGCAGCGAGGAATTCATGAATGTCTTCCGGATCATAAGGCCGCCGGACATATTCACGCTCCTAAATGCAGTTTTCGGATTTATGGCCATTCTTGTCGCAGGAAGAGCCTGTGCCGGCACTTTTCCGCATTATGCCATGGTCTTCATTCTTCTCGCAGCCATCGCAGACGGCCTGGACGGATTTGTCGCGAGAAAAGTGGGAGGAAGCCCTCTCGGAGCCAATCTCGACTCTCTGGCCGACCTGATCTCATTTGGCCTGGCTCCAGCATTTCTCGCGGTCTCCGCCTTTCATCTTCCGCCCCTCGTCTGGCCTGTAGCCATCTTCTTTTTGCTCTGCGGGGCGCTGCGCCTGGCCAGGTTCAATGTGGTCTCAGGCAAGGGCGACCAGTACTTTGAGGGGCTTCCGATCCCTGCAGCAGGAATCGCGCTTTCTGCGAGCGTTCTCCTTGGAAGGCCTCTCTTGACAATTACGATCATGCTCCTTTTGGCGCTGCTAATGATCAGCAGCATCTCTTATCCTAAAATCAGAGATCTTCGCCTCATGACCCTCTTTGGCAGCATCTACGTGATTGTGGGGTTGGTTCTATTCTGGAAGCATGACATGGATGATATCATCTATGCAACCCTCGTAGTGATAGCGCTTATTGCCCTTTATCTGACAAGTCCGATGGTGATCTCACGCCTACTAAAAAAGAAATAGCCGCCTTTGAGGCCGGCATCAAGCTCGGTGCACTCTACCACCAGTTTGTAGGAGCGCCGATAAGCGAGAAGACTGCCAGCAGCCTGGAGGAGGCAATGCAAGAGAGCATATCCCTGCAGCCTTATGTAAAAGAGGTTGATGTGAAGATCGACAGGGAGATGCTTAAGACCAACGTCTTTGGATACGGCGAGCTCGATGGACGCATGATCGTCGCCCAAGTGAAAATAGATTACCAGGGCGAGATAGCAGTAGCCAGGCTGAAGTATGACCCGGAAAAGAACTATCCGCTAATGAGCCTGCACTAGGATATAATTTCTATTTTCCGGACAGCCGTCCTGTCGAGGTGAGAACCCTGCGGGCACGGCTGCACAGTTCACTCGAACTCGATGGTTCCAGGCGGCTTGGGCGTCAGATCGTAGACCACCCTGGCGACGCTCGGAATCTCGCCTGTGATTCTGCTGGAGATGATTCGCAGGTTCTCCCAGGGAATCTCCATCGCTTCTGCGGTCATTGCATCACGAGAGGAGACTGCTCGAACAGCCACCACCCATCCGTAGACCCGGTTGTCGCCTTTAACTCCAGTGGCTTTGCCGAGAAGCGCAGCGAAGGCCTGCCATGGCAAGAATTTCATGATCTCTTCCTCCACTATGGCATTGGCTTTTCTCACCACATCCAGCTTCTCACGGGTGACCTCACCTACGATTCGCACCGATAGTCCAGGCCCCGGATAGGGCATCCTCTCGCTGATCTCCTGAGGAAGTCCCAGTGCTCGGGCTAGCTCGCGAACCTCATCCTTGTACAGGTCGCGCAGGGGCTCGACTATGGTCTGGAACTCCATGCAACTGGGCAGACCTCCAACATTGTGATGGGCCTTGATGCCACCCTCCGACTCAATTCTGTCCGGGTAGATTGTGCCCTGCATCAGGCAGCCGCCTCCGATCTTGCGGGCTTCCTCCTCAAAGACGCGAATAAATGTCTCGCCAACAATCATCCTCTTCTCTTCAGGATCAGTGACTCCCGTCAAGGCATCGAGAAACCGGTCGTGAGCATTGACTCGCACCAATCCGATGTCCTTAAAAAGCTCCTCGATTCGGTCCGACTCGAACTGCCTCATGAGCCCTGAGTCCACATAAACCGGTACCAGCCGATCTCCAATGGCACGATGGGCCAGCATGGCACATACCGAGCTGTCCACGCCTCCCGATAAACCTATGATGGCGCGCCCTTTGACATCGCGCCTGATCTCTTCGATGGCGTTATCTATGAAACGTTGCACATTCATGGCCATAATAGCATGCCCGGCTTTGAGAATAATAGACTTGCGGTTAATGGTTATTTGCTGATTCTTTTCTAGATGATCTTAATATGACACGTACATGAAAAATAAGGCTATAAATTATGGAAGGGAAGGATATAATAGCGAGCTTCCAATTGCCATTAAGACCTCCTAGGGGGCTACCCTCCAGCCCCCCCGCATAATAATTGGAATACTAAAAATTCTTGGTGTGAAAAAAATGAAATACTGCAGAAATTTAGGGATTATTCTTTGGTTGACCGCACTTGCCGCGTGTCTGTCAATTGGAATCGCCTGGGGATACGACTACCTCGAAGGAGGATACGTACAGAGCAATGAGCGGTCTGCGACCATGGACCCAGGGATATCCGGCATGGTGAAATGGATGGATCTGCCTGTTCCCAGCAGCACGTTTATCCCTTACAGAGAGTATTACAGAACCACCCTGGTCCCGGCGATGTCTGTGAGCAGCACAGTGAGCAGCCCCGTCCAATACGACATCACCGGACAGACGCCAAATGGCGTTTACTACAGAAATGGTCAGTGGTTGTCATTCACAACCTACTCGTCTTCGCGTTTCACCCAGAGCAATGATCTCTGGATCTCTGGCCAGACTAACTGGACTCAATACGCAGCTATCCCGCTTGGAGCCTCGCTGCAACTGCTGGCCAACGTGCCCGCTGGCGGGACAAGCGGATTCTTCGAGATCGTCTCCAACAATGCTGTCAAAACCGAGTACAAGACCCTTCAGTTCAATCCGGGCTACAACAGCATGAGCTTTTTGGGCGGCCAGACGGGAAGATACATGTTCTACTTTGTGGTCAACAACCAGCCCAGCAACTTAGTCATTGTGGACGTATTCTCACAGTCGTCTGTTTAAGGTTGGATGAAAATTGGGACGAATTTTGTCCCAAATCTTCATGATTTTTTTGTCACGGCTGCAACGCTTCCCCTCCCAGCGGACAGCACTGCAGCCACTCCTTATCAGGAGCGATGCTCTTGTTGGCCCATCGCCACCTGGCCTCGCCCGTCAGATTGAAGTCTCCGGCCATGCTGGTCTCAGCGAATCCCTCAGGCCAGCGAAGAATGCGATCGGCGAGCCCTTCGACCTGTGCAGAGGTCTCAATATAGGATAGTGTCTTGCCAATGTGGGCCTCATAGCTGAGGTTGAGGCTTTTTGCATCGTGGTATCTGTCATTCCAAAGGATATCCCGGTAGTCGTTCTCGGCCTGAAGTGTGCCAGTCCAGTCTCCATGCATCCTCAGAGGACGCACCATTGTGAAGTTGAAGGAGACTGGAGAGGAGGACGCCAGGACGCTTCTTTCAGCATGGATGCTGGTCGAGCTGAAAGCTAACTCCTCGTCCGCCTGATAGTCGCCGGAGCCATGCTCGCCGTATTTCAGAGTCGAGCCGACTATTGGTCGAATTCTGGTAGAAACCGACGCGGTGTGGTTGAACTCGCCTGCCGTGATATAGACTGTGTTTGTGATCATGTAGCTCTCAGCCTCAGTAGAAAGCAATCCTTCGGTTGAGGCATAGCCCCGACCGGTGACGCTGCCAGAGATGCTGGCTTTCGCAGCAGGTTTGAGGGTCCTCATCTTGATGGTTATCTGGCCGTGTGCTCCCGGCGGGAGGTCATGGAATGTCCAGATGTTGAGAGTGCCGTAATCGGGTTTTGGATAGGACGAGATAAAGACCGTTCGCGAGTCGTAATCCTCCCTGACGATAACATCTGCTGGTTCGAGACCGTTGTTTGCATAGGTTATTGTATAGGTCATCAGGCCTCCAGCCGTCGCAGAAGATGGACCATCCTTTATGTCCACCTCCTCCAAGGCCTCAAAGCTTATCACTTCGTCGCCAATCCTTATGTAATCAAAGAACGCTGTCGCCTTGACTCCAGAATTGCCGGTATTATAATATGATACGTAGATTCTTGTTATTTTCTTGCCCTTCAGATTCAGTTTGAGATCATCCAGGCTTTTGTAATCCGTATATTCCAGATCAAAAGCATCAACTTCATTCCACTGGGATGATGACAGCCCCATCTCGTCTAGGCCCATTTTCTGCGAGACGATCTTCTCGCCGCCTTCAAGATATATCTCAATTTGGATAGAGCCGGTTCCCAATTGCGGATTGACCCACATGCTGAACTGATCAAGGTTGTCGATCTGGAGAGGATTTACCAGATCTATGTAGATCCTAGCGTATCTGTTTTTGTCGAAAACTGACAGATTTGCTGAGTTGGCTCCGTGAAAGCTCTGCTCTTCCGAGATGCTGCCCTCTGAATATTTTAGCTTCCTGAGGCTGTAGTCCAGATCAGTGAGCCCGGATGTGCTCATGATTCCCACTTGAATGATGACTATAAGGGCCAGAAAGATAGCCGGGCGATTGTAGCTCAATGGCTTGACCATACATTCAAATAATTATGTAACAGTAGAAAAAACATTCGCTCGAAAATAGCCTGCCTCAATTCAGCTTGGCGATGGATGACCTAGATCAGGTCTACATAAGACCTACATGAAAAAAAGGGTTATTAACATCGGCGACAACCGACTAATTGGCGGGTAGGAGAGTGGGGACTTATCCTTACCGCCTGGACGGGAGGATTGGAAAGGGGGTATCCTCCTGTCCAGAATCCCTCATCGTTTTACTCTTCGGTTCATTTATGTGGGATCATTCTCATCTCGATTAGCGGCCCGTGCCGCCAACCCGGCCAGACGCAACGGCTCCGGCACCCTACCGTCTCGGGTGAACTTGTTTAGCAGAACCCTTGCCTCATCAATTGAGGCTCCGAAGACTCGCAGATAGACATCATAGCCTGTCTTGAGATGGACTTGTTGGCGCGCTCCCAGACGCTGATAGCGGCGGACCTTCTCCTCCGGGCAGGAGAAGTGCTCACGAATATATTTTTCGAGTCCAGGAGAGTCTTCGTATGTGAGACAAAATAACGGCCTGTGGATCTCTTGCCAAACCTCCTGCAGATCGATGATGTTAAACCAGCTCAAGACTGCACCACCAAGCAAGAGGACATTGATATCCGCCCGGCCCAGTTGACGGTAAAGGCTTTTCACCGCCTCTGTCGCATCATCTCCACCAACCTTTGCATGAGCATAGGCCATGCCATCGACCCGCAAGTCGGCACGCATGACCACGCCTGCCAGAACAGATGAAGAACTGCTCTGCTTGAAGCTCTCTGCAATTGCCAGAGCCCGCAGAGCAGGCTTATTGAGATGAAGCGTCATAAGACAACTATCCTGCTGCCCTTCCGGCTGAGGTCCTTTTTGGCCTGCTCCAAAATATCTCTAAGAGACGGCATCAACTCCAAGAGAACGTCAATCGTCATCGGCCCACCATCAAAAGACAATGCATATTGCTCATTCTGCTCGATGATCAGCGCCGCAAGTGGAGTGATCTGTATTGCATGGACCCGGTTTTCCGAGGCCCAAAATATGGTGATTCTGACTACAGGCCAGATAGTTCTATTCCCGGCCACAATCTCTTTTCCCACTCTTACCTCCTCGTCCACTCCAAAGGATCGTCTCGGCCGCAAAATCAATTCCACCCCAGCATCTCTTTTATGAACAGCCTTGTCTGCAAGAGCCTCAGAGACCATAAAACGGCCCACACAGTCCACAATGGCCTAATCTCAATCTCAGCCACGAAATCTCCCACCAGATGTTCTCCCTTAAACCATGGATCGATGGAGATCCTAGCAGGATAGAGGCCTAGCACTCCCGCGATCGAGTACAGGTAGCCGCAAAGAACTGCGGTATCGGCAGGATCGTCCAGACCAAAGCAAACGCAACAGGAGAACTTTTTAAGGATGACGGACCTGAGAATATGAATGAAGATATCTACCAGGCAATAAGCGGCATTGACCAAAGATGAAAAGCCCATATCTCTCCTAGTATCCTTTTCTTTGCCGACTTGGGCTTGCCCTTCATCGCATCTTGCCTCTAAAGGAGGCTCTATTTCTCCTTCGTCCCTCTTGCCAATGGACTCCAGAATTTCTCCGACCGATTGAGGGGAGACTTCGGCCCTCCATAAGGTGAGACCAAGCCAGGCCAATCTGCATTCACCTTGCATCAGTGCTCCCTTCTTGCTGATGTCAAGAGCGAGACGAACGGGAGACAGAAGAAGAACTGCAAGAAGAAGGATGATGAGCGAGATAAATATGCCAAGATAGTCCACGACTCTAAAGGATCCCAACAATTGCGCAACTGACGCCGATATCTGGCAAGATGACACCACGATCACTGCGTCTCCATCTGGATAATAAGTCCTTTCATCACCTCATGAGTAACGCATGATTCAGATCCTTCCGAGGAAGGAAGAGAGACGACCCGCACGCCCTCCTGCCCGCAGACGGTCTTGCTGACGTCCAGCACTGCCACAGGAGAGAGACCTGCCACACCTGCTGCAGCTTGTCTCGCCGGCCCATCCGTCATCTCATCTTTTGCGGCAGGGCCCATATCAGCGCCAAATGCCATGTTCACCTTTATCACCGGTATGATGAGCCGGCCCCCCAGATCTATTGGCTCGCTCATAATGCTCATGGCAGAAAGCGTTTTGAAAAGTCCATCAAGAGTGGTATCGACTGATTGAGCACCTGGCATTCTCATCCATATCTCTTCCATACATATACGTTTTTCTTTGGATGGGAGAAGATTGCGACGATAAGCTTTACATATTTTGACGATATACAGTCGTGTGGTGGGGATCATTAGAAAAATAATATCAATATTCATAATTTCTCTGCTCGCGTTTGCCATCTGTTCGGCGTCCACCAGTGACGTTACCGTCTCAGGATCATCGACTGTGATGCCGCTGGCGGAGGCGGCTGCCGAGGAATTCAATCTCCTGCAGAAGGACTATGTTGTGACCGTCTCTGCCGGAGGGACGGGAGCCGGAATTCTGGGCATTGCAGAGCGCAAGAACGACATAGCCATGGCCTCCCGCGAGATCACTGATGAGGAACGCAACAAATCCAATGATACCTTTGAGGAGTTTTTGATTGGCCTGGACGGCATCAGCCTGGCAGTGAGCGACGAGATCTATCAAGCAGGAGTCAAGGACTTGAACAGGCAACAGGTCCTGGACATATATTCCGGAAATATCACCAACTGGAAAGAGGTTGGCGGACCGGACGCGGAGATCTATGTGATAGCCAGAGAAGAGGGGTCCGGCACCCGCGACAATTTCAACGAAATAGTCCTGGGCGACAGAGATGCTGAGACACCGGGCGTGAATACCATTGCTATGGGCGCTGCAGAAGTCAAGACTGCCATCGCGGGAAGCGACAAGGCCATAGGCTACCTGGGATTCAACTATCTGGGTGGCGGGGTTGCGGGAATAGCCTTCAATGGCATCATGCCCACATATGAAAACATTAAATTGGATCTCTATGAGCTGCACAGGCATCTGTACTTTTACACCTTTGGTGAGCCTTCAGAAGGAGCAAAGACGTTCATAGACTTCGTGCAGGGACCCGAAGGCCAGAATATCGCCGCAGAAGAGGGCTTCATCCCCATCTGAAAGCCCCTCTGAGCAGTCATCCTTACATAATAGTAAGCAGATACCATGCATCGATGAGAACGAAGAGCAGGCTACTGGTGTTGCTGCTGGTTATCCTTCTGGCAGGCATAACGAGCGAAGCCAGAGAGTCAATCGTGGTAGTGTCTGGGTCCAGCACAGTCATGCCCCTGGCGGAACTGGCTGCCGAGGAGTTCAATATAATGCAGGACGACTATACTGTCAACGTAAAATCAGGTGGCAGCGGTGTTGGCATCGTCGATGTAGCTGAAGGCAGATCTGATATAGCCATGTCCTCCAGAGAGGTCGAGCTAGAGGAGCGACAGAGATATGAGACACCCACATTGCGTTTTATTGAGCAGTCTGTGGGTTTTGACGCCATCTGCCTGGTGGTGAGCGAGGATGTGTATGACTCCGGTATCACATCTCTCACGACTGATGAGGTCCGACGGATCTATTCAGGAGATATAGCCAACTGGAAGGATCTGGGCGGGCCGGACATGGAGATCTTTGCCATCGGCAGAAGGCCGGGCTCAGGAACCAGGGACACGTTTAATGAGATCATCATGGGAAGCCGAGAGGCAGAGACACCTGGGGTGTCCTATGATTGCGGTGAGAGTTCAGAGGTCAAGTTCAGCACCAGGAAAAGTGATAACGCCATCGGCTACATGGGATACAGCTTCGTCATGAATGGAGACACAAAGGTGGTCTCCCTGGATGGCGTCGCGCCCACAATCGAGAACATAAAGAGCGGCGCTTATCCCCTGGCCAGAAAGCTCTACTTCGTAACCCTGGGTGAGCCAACACCAGGAGCAAGAACCTTCATAGATTATATTCTCAGCCCCATAGGTCAGAAGATCGCCATAGAGAACGGATTCATTCCGGCCTGAGGGCCCCAATTGCAGGAGCCCCGTTCTCGTTATTGGGGCCCTGCAGGCAAAGCTCGCTTTAGCATCATACAATCTAACTTGAATTAAATTAAGCTTACTGGCGTTGGTTTCATATAGTTGTTGCTCTGGGCTAGAAATCATGTCAGAATGGATTTACCCAAACTTCGAGCCGCGACCAGTGCGGCCGCTCTTTCTCTGTATCATCTCCAACACAGACACCGGCAAGATTCCCGGCCTATCCGCTGCCGGAACAACACCGGAGCTGACCGATTATACTCCCGGAGCTGATGCTGAGCTGGTTGAGACCAACCGGATCATCACGATGCCAGAACTCCCGGAGGCTCCCGGAGGCTCGCCAACTCCCGCAATCGTCACAAAGGCAGCCCTAAATCTGACAGGCATTCCCTCCATGTTTGTGGCCTCCGGACTGAGGAAAAAGCCGGCTGTGCCCTATGTCGAGCTGGGGGGAACGGCAGGAAGCGATATCAGAAAGAGTCCAGCAGTCCTTGATGCCCGGATTATTTACGAGAGAGCCTCGCTTTTTGGACGGAAACTGGCTGGCCTCTCTGACTGCATCTTCATTGGTGAGTCCATAGCCGGAGGCACCACAACTGCTCTCGCGGTCCTCAAGGCCCTGGGATACAACGCAAGCGTTAGCAGCAGCTTCCAGTCCAACCCCACGGCACTAAAGGAAAGGGTGGTGGCCGAGGCTCTTAGCCGAGCTGGCATCACGGATGGTAGCCTCAAGAACGATCCCCTGAGGGCTGTGGAGCAGGTGGGCGACCCCATGATGGCAGCAGCTCTTGGCCTCATGCGGGGACTGAAGGGCTGCAGGGTAGTGCTCGCTGGGGGAACTCAGATGGCTGCAGTTTTAGCCCTGGGAAAGGCCCTGGCCATCGATGGAGACATATCCATTGCCACTACCAAATACATAATTGAGGACAAATCCGCCAACTTCAAGGAGATCGTGGAGGCTACAGGCCGACCTTACTATTACTCCGATCCGGGCCTGGAGAACTCCAAGATTCCACCCGTGCAGATCTACGCCCAGGGATACGTCAAAGAGGGGGTGGGCATGGGCGGTGCCGCTCTTTTAGCTGGGCTGTACGGAATAGCCCAAAAGGATCTCGTCGAAGAGACCGACCGAGTTCTCATGACTGTGGAGCTACCCAAGAAATGAGAGCTGCAGTTCTCAAGGCACCAGGCCTCCTGGAGCTTGACGACCTGCCCGATCCGACAGTCCCTAAAGGCGGGGCTCTGCTAGAGGTCAATGCCTGCGCCGTCTGCGGAACCGATGTCAAGATGAAGGAGCAAGGTCACCGGAACCTGGCTTACCCCAGAATCTTGGGACACGAAATCATGGGCAGAATTGCGATGCTGGATGGCCAGATCCCATATCTAAATGAAGGAGACCTAGTCCAGATCTGGCCCGGCATCGCCTGCGGAAGATGCCGATTCTGCCTCCGAGGCAAGGACAGCCATTGCGAGAGCCTCAAGATAATGGGATTCAACTGCGACGGGGGCTTAGCTGAGCTCATGGCGCTGCCCGCTGAGAACCTTTCGGGTGGAATGAACCTTCTGCCGAGAAACATCGATCCTGCTCTTGCAGCTCTTTCCGAGCCACTGGCCTGCTGCCTTAATGGCCAGGAGCAGGCACCGGTTTACCGAGGCGACATAGTCCTTATTTTGGGCGGCGGTCCCATCGGCGCTCTGCATGCCCTTCTGGCAGAGCTTCATGGAGCGGAGAATGTGATAATAGCAGAAACGCTGCCTGAACGCATCCGCCTGCTAAAAAGGCATACAAGCGCTGTTGTCATCGATCCTTCTGAGGAGAAGATCAAGGCCGTCTTGGCCTCGGAGACTGACGAAAGAGGTGCTGACGTCATCCTCACAGCCACTCCGAAGATCCCGATAGATAATGATCTTCTCCATCTTCTCTCTCCTGGTGGCAGGATCTGCGTCTTCTCCGGGCCAGCTTTTGGACACTATGAAGAAAAAATCGATGTGAGGCACATTCACTACAAGGAGATCACCATCAATGGGGCTTACGGCTGCACCAGTCGCCAGAACCGATCGGCTGTCGGGCTTCTGACATCAGGCCTGATCAAGCCAGACTGGCTTATCACCATGAGGACATCTCTTGAGGGATTTGATGAGGCATTCACCCACTCAGCCCAGAGGCAGGGGATGAGATCAGTTATCTGCCAGAGCTAATGGATTTGGGAAATTTGACAAGGACAACATGATCCAGGATTGAAGAGACATGCAAGACTTGAAAGAGAGCTTGAGGCATTTTGGCAGCCGGGTTGACAGGCTGATCAAAGGAATAGACCTGACCAGAGATGAAGCGCACCAGCTTTTTTGCCAGATACTGGAAAATGAGCAGCCGGATCTCCAACAGGGCGCATTTCTCGCAGCCATCACAGCCAAAGGAGCCACAGCTCAGGAGATTGCCGGCATCTGGGAAGCCATCTACGAGATCGACACAGTCAAGGTCCAGCCGGATGTCTATGGTCCTCTCACAGAGAACTGCGGCACAGGAATGGACGGGATTAAGACATTCAACATAAGCACCGCTGCCTCGCTAGTGGCTGCTGCTGATGGCATAATCATGGCCAAGCATGCAGCGCGGGCAATAACATCGAAGTGCGGCGCTGTGGACATCCTGGAGGCCCTGGGAGTGGATGTGGAGTGCGACGTCGATCTCGTAAAACGAAGCATCGAGCAGGCAGGCATAGGCATCTTCAACGGCATGAGCCCTATGGTCCACCCGTCAGCCCTCTACCGCATCCTCTCCCAAATCAGATTCGGCACAGTCCTGAATGTGGCCGGCTCCCTGGCCAACCCTGCCCAGCCCGCCTATGCAGTGCGGGGCGTCTACTCTGAAGATATGGTGCTGCCAATAGCTCAAGCTATGAGGGAGATCGGCTACAAAAAGGCAATTGTCGTTCATGGAAAAAACCATGACGACTCGCGAGGAATGGATGAACTCTCTACTCTTGGTTGCTCACTGGTTGCAGAGTTGTCCGAGGACGGAAGCATCCAGGAGTACACCATAAACCCGCAGGACCTGGGGATAAAAGAGGCTGATGAAGCCGACCTCCTTCACCAGGGCGATCGGGAGGCTGAAGCCATCAATCTCTTGCGGCTTCTCTCCGGGGAGCAGCCGGGCAGCAGAAAAGATATCATAAGCCTGAACGCTGCTGCAGTGCTCTGCATTTCTGGGCATGCCTGCGACCTGCAAGATGGCATAGAGAAGGCATCTGAGATCATCGACTCCGGCAGGCCCATAAAAAAGCTGAAAGCCTGGGTGGCCTACCAGAATTCAGATGCAAGCCCACATCTGGAGAGACTGGAGCAGATGCTGGAGACAGCCTGCAACTGATTAGATGGAGCATAACTCATATCTATCGGGGACACAAGGTAGCATCTCAAGCAAAATATGGATTTTGATGCCGGAAAATGGTGCCGCCAGCATAGAGGAATGCTAGTATTAGCCCTAGCTTCGTTGATATTGATCCTTTACTTTTTCTCGCCATTCCTGGACGGCATCATCCTAGGCACGGTCTTCGCCTACGTGGGCAGGCCCATCCGAGATCATTTCCGCAATAGAAAGCGACTGGGATCACTTGCTGCAGCATTATGTATTGTTATACCCATATTTATTATTCTTGGACTTGGAATGATCGAGATTGCCAACCAGATAATAATACTTACAAATAATTATGAGTCAGTCCGGATAGCCCTGGCCACCATGACCAAAGAGACTGCTCAAGGCCTTAGCCCCTGGATGAAGGACTTGTTGATCAGCGGCCTGGAGAACGCCGCGAGCATCATTGCTCCCATTGCCACCTCCATTCCAGTTTTTCACATGGGAAGAGTGGCCTCTTTGGCTATCATCAACTTCATCGTCTCCATTCCCATATGCTATTTTGTGCTAGCAGACGGAGAGAGCTTTGTGGAGTCGATGATATCCCTGCTTCCGGAAAGGGAGAAGCAAGCCTATCGAAGGTACATCAGTCGCATCGACTTTATCTTAAGCGGAATATTCATCGGCACCATTTATACCTCGATCCTGGGCAGCATCATTGCGGCAGCAATATTCCATGCCTTCAGCCTGCCTAGACCCTTTGCCCTAGCGAGCATCGTCTTTGTGGCAGGAATGGTTCCTTTCCTCACATCCTGGGTGGTTATCATCCCTGTGACGATCTACCGGTATTTTGAGGCAGGAATGGGCGACGCAGCCGCCTTCTTCATCCTGTCCTCCGCACTCATCTATCTGCCCTCAGAGCTTCTGATTCGGCCATACCTTGTGGCAGCCAAATCCTCCCTGCATCCATTGCTGGTGATGCTCTCATTTTTGGGCGGCGCACTGGTCGCTGGAATTGGAGGATTCTTCCTGGCTCCGGCCATAATGGGGATAATCGTAGGAATATATCAGGTCAGAAGAGAAGAGATGGCAGCGGTAGAAGCATGAAATTTTATATCGAGACCTATGGCTGCACCTCAAACCAGGGAAACAGCCAGGACCTTGCCCGGGCACTGGAGGAGATGGGCCACATCCTCGCCACTCTGGATGAGGCGGACGCAGTGATAGTGAATACCTGCGCGGTCACTGAAAAGACAGAGCGAAAGATCTTGCGAAGGATCGGCCTTCTGCAAGGTAGGCGATTGATCATTGGGGGGTGCCTGCCTGCCGCCATACCTGAGTCGATAAGCCAGATCAAATGCCTTGGCAGTCTCGGTCTGCTCGGCAGATCTGCCGCCGCCAGGGTCGAAGACATATTTAATGAGCGAGACGATTTTCAAAAGCGTGCTTTGCCGATGACTGGACTCGGACCCGGCAATGACCCCTGCGTGGTTGTCAATGTGGCTGAAGGCTGCAACGGCTCCTGCACCTACTGCATAGTGAGAACGGCGAGAGGTGGTCTGAAGAGCCGCGGGGTGGAGGAAGTCGCACGCGAGGTGCAGACGCTGGTCGCAAATGGGGCAGTAGAGGTGCAGCTATCTGCCCAGGATACTGCAGCCTATGGCAGAGACATCGAAACCAACCTGGGGAGACTTCTGAGCAGATTGGTGGCAGTCCCCGGAGACTTCAAGCTGCGGATAGGCATGATGAACCCAAAGAGCGCTCAGGCCATCTCTGACGAACTTGTCCAAGCATTGGAAAGCGAGAAGATCTACAGATTTCTGCATATTCCGGTGCAATCAGGTTCAGATAGGATTCTCGAAAGCATGGGCCGCAGGTATAAAGCTATGGATATTCTTGCGGTTGTAAGCAGTTTTAGGTCTATGTATCCCGATATCACCATTATCACGGATGTTATAGCGGGATTTCCCGGAGAAACTGAGAGCGACTTTAAAGAGACCATGAACATCATTGATCTCATGGCCCCGGATAAGGTCAATATCACCAGATTCTCGGCCCGGCCAAGGACTGCGGCCTCGAAGCTCTACGATATGCCGGACAGGATCAAGAAGGAGAGATCAAGAGAGCTAACCCGCCTGTGGCTGAAGTCGGCTGAAGAGAGAAACGAGCGCTACGTGGGAGAGGTCCTAAATGCCCGTGTCACAGAACAGGGGAGGGGCGACACCATGAAGGCCAGGGCTGATAACTATCTGGGCATTGTGGTCAGAGGTCGGCCAAAGCTGGGATCGTCGATCAGAGTGCTGGTTGAAGACTGCAATGCCTTCTATGTGTCCGGTCGAGCGATAGGCTGAACAATCGCGACGAAGTTCTTTTGAGTTCGATGTATTCACAACTAATATAAGACAAACAACATTTAAGTTAGACGCATATTCGATGGCTGCAAAAGGCCTATCGAGATAAACAAGCTCGGATGATGGAATACCACGCAGGCATTTTTTAGGATGAGATTTTTCATTGGCCGGCGCACCATTAAGCTTATTAATAATGAACATAATCAATTATGAAGATGTTTCGAGAAGCCCATGCAGTCATGAATAGGTCCAATTTTTTTGCTAGTCAATTTGAAGGCAGCCCTGCAAAAAGATCTGTAGGTCTTGGAGAGCATCGTTTGATAAAGGAGGTTAAAAAGAATGGCTGAGCAGAAAGCAACCGCAAAGACATCAGTTCTATATGAGGAGACCAGAGTATTCGAGCCACCCGAAGATCTCGCTAAAAATTCCAATGTCATGCAATGGATGAAATTAAAGGGATTTAAAACAGAACGGGAGATGCGCTTATGGTGCTCTGCAAACTACATCCAGTTCTGGGGAGAGATGGCCAAAACATATGCAGATTGGTTCGAGCCCTGGGCCTCGACCCTAGAATGGAAACCACCCTATGCCAGGTGGTTCGTGGGTGGCAAATGCAACGTGACTTACAACTGCGTGGATAGACATGCCACGAGCGCGAAAAAGGACAAAGTGGCCTATATCTTCGTTCCTGAGCCCACTGACCAGGCAACCCAAAAGATAACTTATGCACAGCTCTACAAAGAGGTCAACAAATTCGCAAACGGCCTCAAGAGCCTGGGCGTACAAAAGGGCGACAGAGTCATGTTATATATGCCTATGATCCCGCAGCTGCCCATTGCCATGCTCGCCATCGCCAAGATCGGAGCCATTCACTGCATTGTGTTCTCCGGATTTTCCTCAGGCGGCCTTAACAGCAGAATTCTGGATGCAGAGGCAAAAGTGGTTGTGACCGTGGATGGCTTTTACAGGCGCGGAAAGCCACTGCCACTCAAGCCCAATGTAGATGAAGCTACAGCCAACACCCCCAGCGTGAAGAACGTAGTGGTCTTCAAGAGGACAGGCATTACTGTGCCCATGAAAGAAGGCAGAGACATCTACTGGAACGACCTGATAGCAGGAAAGTCTGAGGAGTGCGAGTGTGAGAAGATGGACTCTGAGGACAGGCTGTTCATCCTGTACACCTCCGGCACTACCGGCAAACCCAAAGGCATCGAGCATGTCCATGGCGGATATCAGGTTGGACCGGCTCAAACATTGAGCTGGGTCTTCGACATAAAAGATAATGATATCTGGTGGTGCACAGCAGATATCGGATGGATTACCGGCCACTCCTACATAGTGTACGGGCCGCTCGGATTAGGCGCAACTAGCATCATGTATGAAGGAGCCCCCGACTTCCCAGACTTTGGCCGGTGGTTCAAGATCATCCAGGACAACAAGGTCTCCGTCTTCTACACAGCGCCGACAGTTGTGAGGATGTTCATGAAGGCTGGAGATAAGTGGCCCAAGATGTACGACATCTCAAGCCTGAGGCTCTTGGGATCTGTGGGTGAGCCCATCAATCCAGAGGCCTGGATGTGGTACAGGAACAACATTGGCAGGGGCAAGCTGCAGATAATGGACACCTGGTGGCAGACGGAGACAGGCACCTTCCTGGTATCACCTCTGCCGATCACCCCACTCAAGCCCGGCTCTGCAACATTCCCCCTGCCAGGATTTAATATCGATATCCTGGATGAGGATGCCAATCCTGTGGCACCTGGTACAGGAGGCAATATCATCAGCAGTACGCCCTGGCCATCCATGCTCAGAGCCTTCTACAGGGATCCCGTGAGGTACCAGAAGGAGTACTGGTCCACCTACTGGGATATCAGGCCCGGAACGTACCTCGCAGGCGACAAGGCCACCAAAGACAAGGACGGATATTTCTTCATCCAGGGAAGGATCGATGATGTGCTGAAGGTTGCAGGGCACAGAATCTCCAATGCAGAGGTTGAGAGCGCGCTCGTCTCACACCCCAAGGTGGCAGAAGCTGCAGTCATCGGCAAGCCTGATGAGGTGAAGGGTGAGGTCATCGTGGCATTTGTCATCCTCAGAACTGGAAACGAGGAGAACGAGGAGCTCAAAAAGGAACTGGCCAAGCACGTGCGAACCGTCCTGGGACCCGTGGCCTATCCGGAAGCGGTCTTCTTCGTCAAGGACGTTCCCAAGACCAGATCCGGCAAGATTATGCGCCGGGTCATCAAGGCCAAGGCTCTCGGCAACCCCACAGGAGATCTTTCGGCTCTGGCCAACCCAGATGCAGTCGAGGCCATACCGCTCATCAAGTGAGCAAGACCGCGATATTCTATTTTATCCTTTTTTTGAAATACAATTCATCCGAAAAATACTTCAAAATAAAGTGCATACTAAGAGTATTATAAATGATAATAATTAATCATTAGAGTAAGTTACCTCGACAACTTTATAAATGAAAAACCGGGATAATTATCGATCGCTACAATATTCCCGAAAACTCCCGCAGGCCATACTTAACGATCATGGATTTAATAGAATAGATCATGTAAAATAGTTGCTCGGAGACAAAGCGCAGCTATTTTGCCAGATTTGAGGGGAGTTGGGAAGACGTGGGGATTTAAAGGAGGTTATAAATTGGCTGAGCAAAAAGCAACAACGTCTGTCCTATATGAGGAGACGAGAGTATTCGAGGCGCCCAGGGATCTCGCAGAGAACTCTAATGTCATGCAGTGGATGAAGAAGAAAGGATTCAAGAGCGAGCGCGAGATGCGCGCCTGGACCGGCCAGAATTTCATCGCATTTTGGGATGAGATGGCCAAGACCTATGCCGATTGGTTCGAGCCCTATGCCCAGGTCCTCAACTGGCAGCCACCCTACGCCAAGTGGTTCGTAGGCGGCAAGATCAATGTGGCCTACAATGCAGTGGACAGGCATGCATTAGGCGCCAAGAAGGACAAGGTAGCCTACATATTCGTCCCCGAGCCCGTCGATCAGCCTACCCAGAAGATCACCTATGCAGATCTGGCCAAGAGGGTCAACAAGCTCGCAAACGGCCTCAAGAGCCTTGGAGTTGCTAAGGGCGATAGAGTCAGCATCTACATGCCCATGATCCCAGAGACTCCCATTGCCATGCTTGCCTGCGCTAAGATCGGAGCCATTCACTCTGTGGTCTTCTCAGGATTCTCAGCCGGAGGCCTGAACAGCAGGGTTCTCGATGCCGAGTCTAAGGTGGTAATCACAACTGATGGGTTCTTCAGGCGCGGAAAGCCCCTGCCACTCAAGCCAAATGTGGATGAGGCCACGGCCAACACACCAAGCGTTACCAATGTGGTAGTTGTGAAGAGGGCAGGCATCGATGTTCCCATGAAGGCGGGAAAGGATGTCTGGTACCATGACCTGGTAGCCAAGCAGTCGGATGTCTGCGAGAGCGAGAAGATGGACGCTGAGGACCGGCTGTTTATCCTCTACACCTCAGGAACAACCGGCAAGCCCAAGGGTATCGAGCATGTCCACGGCGGATACTGCGTCACACCTGCACAGACATTGAGCTGGGTCTTCGACATCAAAGATACCGATGTCTGGTGGTGCACGGCTGACGTCGGATGGATTACCGGACACAGCTACGTCGTCTATGGACCACTCTGCCTCGGCGCTACGAGCATGATTTATGAGGGCTCCCCGGACTATCCAGACTTCAGCCGGTGGTTCAAGATCATCAGCGAGAACAAGGTGTCAGTGCTCTACACCGCACCCACTGCAGTCCGCATGTTCATGAAGGCCGGAGATAAATGGCCTAAGACGCACGACATCTCATGCCTGAGGCTCTTAGGATCTGTGGGCGAGCCCATCAATCCCGAAGCCTGGATCTGGTACAGAAACAACTTCGGCGCCGGCAAGCTGCCCATTATGGACACCTGGTGGCAGACTGAAACCGGATGCTTCCTGGTATCGCCTCTGCCCATCACTCCGCTCAAGCCCGGATCGCCAACGTTCCCGCTGCCCGGATTCAATGTGGATATCCTGGACGAGGACGCCAACCCAGTGCCGCCCGGAAGCGGTGGAAACATCGTCAGCAACAGCCCCTGGCCAAGCATGCTCCGTGCCTTCTTCCGAGATGAGGTCAGGTATAAGAAAGAGTACTGGCAGATGTACTGGGACATCAGGCCCGGCACATACCTCGCAGGCGACAAGGCCACCAAAGATAAGGACGGATACTTCACAATCCAGGGCAGGATTGACGATGTGCTGAAGGTAGCCGGACACAGGATCTCCAATGCAGAGGTTGAGAGCGCGCTCGTCTCACATCCCAAGGTTGCCGAGGCTGCCGTCATCGGCAAGCCAGACGAGGTCAAGGGTGAGGTCATCGTGGCCTTCGTCATCCTCAAGACAGGTATTGAAGCCAGCGCCGATCTTGGGCCCATCCTGGCCAAGCACGTGCGCACCGTCCTGGGCCCCGTGGCCTACCCTGAGGTCGTCTACTTCGTTAACGACGTTCCGAAGACCAGGTCCGGCAAGATCATGCGCCGCGTAATCAAGGCCAAGGCTCTTGGAAACCCTGTGGGTGATATATCCGCTCTGGCCAACCCAGAATCAGTGGAAGCCATTCCGCTCATCAAGTGAGCTGGCCAGTCCACCCTTTTTCTTTTTTCCTAAATCTCATTCTGTCACTCATTTTATATGGTGTTTACCAATTGCTAGCGATAAATAATGATTATAAACGATCATTATGTTTTTTATCGCGATAACTTTATAAATGATCAAGTAGGTTTTGAGCCGATGTTTCCCGAAACGTCCGCGCTTTGTCGGATGGTGCTCAGGGCATGGCAAGAGAGAGGTAGTAGCAATGATTCTTTACTAATGGAGCCCAGGCACATCATAATGGGAAACAATTGATCATATGGAGGTATGAAATTGGCTGACACAGCAAAAACATCTGCTCTGCAGGAAGAGACCAGGATTTTCAACACCCCACAGTGGATAGTTGAGCATTCCAACGCATATCAGTGGATGAAGAAGAAGGGCTTCAAGACTGAGGCTGAGATGCGCAAGTGGTGCTCCGATAATTACATTGATTTCTGGGATGAGATGGCTCAGACCTATGCAGATTGGTTCAAGCCCTACACCCAAGTCCTTGACGACTCCGGCAAGCCCTACTTCAAGTGGTTCACCGGCGGCAAGATCAACGTGGCCTACAACGCCGTAGACAGGCATGCCAAGTCCGCAAACAGGAACAAGGTAGCCTACTACTTCGTTGGCGAGCCCGTGGGCGACACCAAAGTCATCACATACTACGAACTGTACAGAGAGGTCAACAAGCTCGCTAATGCTCTTAAGGCAGCAGGCGTCGTAAAGGGAGACAGAGTTGTCACCTACCTGCCCATGATCCCAGAGCAGCCCATCACCATGCTTGCTTGCGCTAAGATTGGAGCTATTCACACCCTCGTGTTCTCCGGATTCTCCTCAGGCGGCTTGGCCAGCAGAGTCAACGATGCCGAGGCCAAGGTCGTCGTCACCTCTGATGGTTTCTACAGGCGCGGAAAGCCACTGCCACTCAAGCCCAATGTGGATGAAGCACTCAAGAATGCACCATCCGTCAAGAAGGTAATAGTTGTCAGGAGAACCGGGGTAGCCGTTCCAATGACCGAGGGACGCGATGTCTTCTACGATGATTTCGTAGCTGGCCAGTCAGCCAAGTGCGAGTCCCTCCCACTCGATCCAGAGGACAGGCTGTTCATTCTGTACACCTCCGGAACTACCGGCAAGCCTAAGGGTATCGAGCATGCCCACGGCGGATATGCAGTCACCCCGGCCCAGACAACCTCCTGGGTACTGGATGTCCACGACGATGATGTCTACTGGTGCACAGCCGATGCCGGATGGATCACCGGACACAGCTACGTGGTCTACGGTCCACTCTGCCTCGGTGCCTCCAGCATTCTGTACGAAGGCTCTCCCGACTTCCCCGATCTGGGCCGCTGGTGGTCCATCATTGAGCAGTACGGCGTCTCCGTATTCTACACAGCACCGACAGCCATCAGGATGTTCATGAAGACCGGCGAGGCCTTTGTGAAGAAGTACGACCTGTCCACAGTCAGAATTCTGGCTTCAGTTGGTGAGCCACTGAACCCCGAGGCATACATCTGGTTCAGAAAGAATATCGGATCCGACGAGGCCCCCATCATGGATACCTGGTGGCAGACCGAGACCGGATGCCACGTGGTTGCCCCACTGGCCATGACACCCGAGAAGCCTGGTTCCGTTTGCTTCCCGCTGCCCGGCATGAACACCGATATCTACGATGAAGATGCCAACTCCGTCCCATTGGGATACGGCGGCAACATCGTCCAGAAGGCTCCCTGGCCAAGCATGCTCCGTGCATTCTTCAGAGATGAAGTCAGGTACAAGAAGGAGTACTGGGACATGTACTGGCAGGTCAAGCCCGGCACATATCTGGCTGGATACAAGGGCACCCGCGTCTTGGATGGCTACTGGTGGATCCAGGGCAGAATCGATGATGTGCTGAAGGTAGCCGGACACTGAATCTCCAACGCTGAGGTC
>JAJRAX010000196.1 GCA_028679775.1 Methanothrix sp.
CTTGGATTGGGCAACAACGTAGTAGGCGCGGACTGCGTCGAATTCAAGCCTGTGGAGAACCCGAAGGTGCTCGATGAAGTAGGAAGCCCTGCCCCTTCAGGGGCATGGGAGGAAGTCACAGCATCTTTGTCCGAGGCACGCAAGTCTTTTAGCTATGGTGAGCCATAATTATGTGCCAGTAGAATCGTGGTGTTCGAATAATGAGCGAAGAGACTTATCCCGTTGCCAACGTCGGTGGAAAGGAGATCCCATACGACCCGGAGCAGCTGCGACGGATTCGGGAGCATCCGTGCTTCAGCGAGAAGGCCTGCCATTCATTTGGCAGAATGCACCTGGCTGTGGCACCCAAATGCAACATCCAGTGCAAATACTGCGTGAGGGACTTCGATTGCGTGAATGAGTCGAGGCCTGGTGTGACCTCTGAGGTCCTAAAGCCTGCGGAGGCACTGGAGCGGGTGGATGCAGTGCTAGAGAAGTACCACTACATCAAAGTGGTCGCAGTAGCGGGTCCCGGCGAGCCTCTGGCCAATGAGGAGACCTTTGAGACGCTCCGCCTGGTGGGCCAAAAGTACCCCAACCTCATCCTCTGCATCAGCACCAATGGGCTGCTTCTGCCAGACAAGATCCAGGAATTGGATCGCCTTGGAGTCTGCAACATCACAGTCACAATGAACGCCATAGACCCCGAGATCGGCCAGCAGATTTATGATCATGTGACATATCAGGGTAAGAAATATGAGGGGCTGGAGGCGGCAACTATTTTACGAGACAATCAGCTCAAAGGCATCGAAGAGGCCCTCAAGCTTAAGAAGATCGTCAAGGTGAATACGGTGCTGATTCCCGGCATCAACGACAAACATGTCTTTGATGTCGCCCGCAAGATTAAGTCAATGGGGGTATTCATCCATAATGTCATGCCCCTCATCCCCCAGTACAAGTTCGCCCACATCAAGCCCCCATCGCCTGAGGAGAAGAGAAATATTCAGGAGGAGCTCGGCAAGATCATCAAGCAGATGAAACACTGCAGGCAGTGCAGGTCGGACGCCATCGGACGACTGGGATGCGATGTGCAGCAGGAGTTTTCTAGCAGGACCAGGGAGCAGGGTTAAACAACAAGTTCTGATCGAAATCGCAAAAAAGGACGTCTTCCGGCGCGGGTTATCCTCTTGCGCCGGGACGCACTCCGGTTGTCAACTCTGGCTGTTGCTTTAGTGCTTGAACATCTTGGTTATGCTGCTGGTGGCATTGGAGATGCTGCTGGAGATGCCTGAGATGAGGCTCTTCTGCTCTGCAGGCTTTGCCTGGGCGGCAGCGGATTTCGTGACCACGGGTTTCGCCGCATTTGGCTTCTTCTCCTTTTTCTTGGAGACCGAATTGCCGTTTTTCATCTGATAATTGCTGTTGCGATCTTTTGGGCCCTTGCTCATCTTTTTGTCTTTTGCCATAGTTATCCAGCCACTCCCCTCAATGTCAAAATTGATATAGATTGCGGCTACAGAAAAGCAGGCCTTTAGAATGGCAAGAGCCTCATTCCCATTCCAATAATGCGGGGTACGGGATTCGAACCCGCGAACTCCTGCGAGACAGGATCTTAAGTCCTGCGCCTTTGGCCAGCTTGGCAAACCCCGCTCTTATTCCTCGACTTCTATTGTTTTTTTTGCAATCCCAAGATCCAACGGGCATTTAGCATGTATGCTTCTGGAATAAGTACTTTCCCGATGCTATCACTTGAATTGCGCTCCATAATGCCGTAGAACTGAAAAAAAGTTAAAATTGAAAGGTGGTCACCTCCTGTGTATCACCCTCGTTGTTCAATGTTCCACTAAAGGTGTTCGTCTTTCCATTTACCTTGGTTGTCACAGTCCAATCCACCGGACCTGTCGGGGTTGCTGAGGACGTGCAGTCTGCGTAGTAATTTACGCTGACTATGTAGGTGCCTGCAGGCGCCTTGCCTGTTGGCCAGTAAATATTCTCGGGCTTGCCCATTACAAAATTCGAGCACTTGTTATCCAAATCCAGTTGGCCTCCTGATGATACAGTTGGATTGTTGTAGTAGACCTCTGCTCCGGATGGATCTTTTACATGCAGATCTATGTCCACGTTGGCATTCCACGACAGCGTCACCTGGACGTCACCGGTGCCCATCGTCCACTTGCCATCAGCAGATGTCGTGGTTTGCTCCTCTGGATTATTTGGCTGGTTCTGGCTGGAACCTCTTCTGGTCCAGATCGTGCCACCGAATCCACCTGTCTGCTGCAATGCAGTCAGCCGATCGTTTGATTCGATCTGCAGGAAGAGTGTGCCTTCGTTCTGGGTGCTGCCCTTGGGAACATCAGACCACTCCAGATCTATGGTATCCAAAATGATGGTGCCTTTGGCGTCGTTGGACCAGCCGCCCGGCTGATAGGTTGGCTCACCAAACCACCAGATGGTGTCTTCAGACTGGCGAATGTAGTATGTTCCTCCGTCGTTGCAGTCCCAGACGCCAGTCAGATCCCAGGAAGGCTGTGCACTGCTGCCAGCCTTGACGCCGATGACTGCAGCAATTCCGCAGTTGTCGCTCTCATAGGTGTAAGACCAGGTCGATGGATCGGAATCGATGATAGTGTAGGTCCCCGCCGGCAGATTCAATGCAGGCGAGAGATAAACGATCCAAAAAGCATTGGGAACGCCGCCCATTCCAAAATCACCTACCGCCTGCCATGGACCGTATGTGTTGCCCTGATCATCTCGAAGGCCGATGGTCCCTGGAGTCTCACCTGAGGCATCATTCCAATGATATGTGCCGACCTTTGTAATCGTCTTGGGCTCGTCGATAGCAAAGACCGTGGGGTTGGGCGGATTGTTGCTCACACCTGCGCAGGCGCTCTGAGCGAAGATGCGCTCTTCGCCTTCATCCGGGGCAGGAAGCGAGTAGCACTGTCCAAGACCTCCCTGTGCCACCATAACTGCCGCCAGAATGACAAATAATAATCTCATAGGTCTAGCCATAGTGATTCACCTTGGATCTAAATTTGGCTACAAAAAATGTATTGATGTCTTATGCAGGTGGAAGAACTTGTCCAGTTCCTGCCACAGCAGCAGCCGTTCCTGCAGCCGTTCCCTTCTCTATGTGAATGCTGTTCAAGAGTGCCTTGGTTATCTCTTCTGAGTATGTCGAAGTTATGCCAACATTCGTTGTACCTACTGAAAGCGATTCGCAATCGCCGCACTCGTTGCTGTCAAGCCAATAGGATGCATAATAGTATGGTATCTCAGGCAGATTGGATCCAGGAATCGGCAAACCTGAGAGGATAAAGCCATTTGCTCCATCAATATCCATCTCATCGCTTTCTGTGACATTGATTCCCTTGTATAGGATCAACCGAAGTGCTGAGACTTCTCTATTCAATCCCATGCTTGCGTCCTGAAGCTCTTTGTTCTCTGTGAGGGTAATGGACGCTCCAGTATTGTTATCAGTTACAATGAGCAGTGGATAGACCGTTGAGGCTGAGCCCTCGATGGGATCCACAGTCTGTACCTGGTAGGTCGCATCAGCGTTTAGATCAAAGGAAACCACATATTCGCCAAGCTGGTAGCTTTCTGGCGTGGCCATAGCCACGGTTGATAGCATTAGCGCTAAGATTGCTGCAAGTAATATTTTCACTTGTTATACACCCCGCAAGTATTAGCGCTCTTATCATAGAAAAGACTTCCTTTAATATGTCCCTCGTATAGATCCTCTATGGTGCTTCTGCATGGCACCAATCTCAAATAGCCTCCATCCTGAGAATATGTATGCGGCGAGAGAGAAACGATAAGGGCATCTATACTATCATCATCTTCCTGCCCCAGGACAGACGGATAATGGTTGGATCACTGGGCGCGATGGACTTCTCCCAGGGGTACTATTCCTACACAGGCTCGGCACGAGGTCCGGGCGGCCTCAAGCGAGTGGATCGCCATATCCAGGTATCCAAGGGGATCAAAAGGACACGACGATGGCATATAGACTATCTTCTGCCACATTGTAGCTTCGTGGAGGCGATCATCACCAGGACCGAACTTGACCTGGAATGCGAAATTGCACAAGCCATCGGGAAGGCGCTGCAGCCACAGCTTCGTTTCGGCTGCACCGATTGCGGCTGCAATAGCCACCTGCACTACTCTGGGCGGCTTGAAAATATGCGAGAGGTGGTCACCCTCGCCCACGCAGCCGCTCGGATATGATGGTCATGTCGACTGATGACGACCCCAGATCTCGCACAGCTATCGTCCTTTACGGACAGGGCAATGTCAGAACTGAGGTATTTCCAACGACTGTCTCTGACCTTATCTGCACATAGCCCATGTATGTCCCGCCCATGACGAAGGACGGCACTGTTTTAGCATTCTTCTGTACCCTCTGACCTATTTTGGCCGTACCCTGGATCTCAGAGCTGATTTCATAAACAGAGAAGCTATCGTTCTGGTAGATCTTTGTGTCCTTTATAAGGTCTTTGTCTATGAGGTACGTCTCAGATATGGCTGACCCCACCTCATAATTCTTGGCGCAGAGAGCATTTCTTAGATCGCTCTGGGTGAGTGGCGGAGTATATGGTTTATAATCATAATTGGCCGAGATGGTGAGGGAAGCCTCTTCCATATTTGAGTCCCGATATACCTCGGAGTCAATGGTTCTGGTGGCCATGCCTGAGCCCCTTGTGCCCAGAACTATCTTCTGGCCGGAAAAGCCCTTTTGAGTCTGCAGGACCCTGGACTCTTCCATGTAGCCGTTAACAAATACCCAGGAGTGCTCAGTGAAGTTCTGGGCTATTTTATCGGTTGTCGATGAGTCTGCGCCAGCCGCGCTCATACTGATTGCAGCCATTATGGCGACGAAGCAGGCTACTGCCGGCATAATCGCAAAAGTCATCCATCTCATCTCTTCGCCTCACCCACTTGGTGGCCGCTTATGCCGCCTGGAAATATAAATGTGATCCATGGTACATGGGTTATTTATTAGATCAGAGGCACTATGAATCATGGTGAATGGGATGTGGTGTATTAGATCAATTTTCGTTTTGATGTCAGCAGTTCTGCTATGCTCGACTGGACTTGCTATTCAGACTTTTTCGGCAGAGACCATCTCCATAGACACGGCAATAGCAGATGATGTTATTGCGGGCGGAGACACTGTGATTATCAACGCTCCGGTGGACTCGGCAATAGTAGCCGGAGGCACAGTAAGCATCAATGCTCCGGTTAAGGGTGATGTCATAGTTGCCGGTGGCCAGGTCGATGTCAACTCCGATGTCGGAGGAAAGGTGGTAGTCATTGGCGGCAATGTTCGCATTGACGGCAACATTGGCACGAACCTGGTGACGGCAGGCGGCCAGGTCAACATACTTCCCGGCAACACTGTTCATAGAGATGCCCTCATCGCCGGCGGCCAGGTGGTCAATGCTGGACGGGTCAACGGAACTCTAACAGTTAGCGCCAACCAATTCAACAATACTGGCTTTGCGTCTTCAGTAAAATTCCATAAAGTGGAGGAGCAGCCAAAGGACAGCAAGGAC